>JBDKJU010000230.1:0-4030 GCA_039796435.1 Pseudomonadota bacterium
CAGCCACTTTAAAGATTTCTCTCAGTATGTAGAGGCCAATGCAGAACAGTGGATGCGTGAGGGCAAGCAAGTGGCCATGTACTGCACGGGCGGCATACGCTGTGAAAAAGCCAGCCACTGGATGCAGTCATTGGGTCTTAAGGTTGCCCAGCTGGAGGGTGGCATATTGAATTATTTTGCCCAGATGCCCGACGCCGAACAAGATTTTGAGGGTGAGTGCTTCGTGTTTGACAACCGCATCGCCCTAGACACCACACTGCAGGAAACCTCGACCACCGAAGCCGAGGTTTATGACCCCAGGCTTGATGGGCAGTGGCGCATAGACCGCGCCAAACGTCTGGCCCAGGCCTTGTGATCAGGGCTTTTAAGCCCAGCCGTGTGGCTGTGGGGCAAGTCTCGTCACAGACTTTGTTTGAGTATCTGTGTGTTCGTTTTCCTCACATCGGTGAGGCGGTTTGGCGGTCGCGCTTTGCCCGTGGTCAGGTGTTGGACCAAGACCACAAACCACTAGCGCTCGGGCAGCAAATCAGTTCGCACTGCCATTATTTTTACTATCGCGAGGTGGCAGAAGAAACTGCATTGCCTTTTAACGAACAGGTGGTGTATGAAGATGAGCACTTGCTGGTGATCGACAAACCCCACTATTTGCCTGTCACGCCCAGTGGCCCCTATGTGCAAGAAACCGTGTTGTGGCGACAACAGAAACGTTTGCAAGAGCCCGATTTAAGCCCCTTGCACAGGCTCGACCGCGAGACCGCCGGCTTGCTGTTGCTGGCGCGTCAACGAGGCAGCCGCGCACGCTATCAAGCGCTTTTTCGCGAACAGAAAATACACAAAACTTATCATGCCATTGCCCCCGGTTCTGCATTTTGTGCGGGCTTGAAGTTTCCGCTGGTGCATCGTAGCCGTATGCTCAAAGGGGCGCATTTTTTGCAGATGCAAGAGGTCGATGGTGTGGCCAATAGCGAAACGCTGATCGAGGTTTTGCAACAAAATGGGGCGTGGGCAAAATACCAATTGACCCCTAAAACGGGACGCAAACATCAGCTTAGAGTGCACATGAATAGTCTGGGTTTGAGCATACTGCACGATCGGATTTATCCCCGTTTAGAAGAAAAAAACGCTCAGGATTATTTGTGTCCCCCCCTGCAACTTCTGGCTAAAAGTGTGCACTTTGTTGACCCGCTCAGCGGGCGTGAACATTTTTTGACGAGCAGACAAGAATTGTTCCTGCCTGCCTGAAATGGCCAGACTGCAAAACGTTAAACTTCTGCCATGCTGACCATCCCCACCCTTTTAACGTGGTTGCGTATCGCCATGATTCCGCTATTTGTCGGGGTGTATTATTTTCCACACGATACCTTGGCGGTGTCGACCAAGAACATCATCGGCATGTGGATATTTGTGGGGGCTGCACTGACTGACTGGCTGGATGGTTATTTGGCCAGAAAGCTCAATCAGACCACCCCTTTTGGCACCTTTTTAGACCCTGTTGCCGACAAACTGATGGTGGCTGCTGCGCTCATCGTATTGGCCAAGCTCGACCGTGCAGATCCATTCTTGGCTTTCATCATCATTGGGCGCGAGATCACCATTTCGGCCTTGCGTGAGTGGCTGGCGCAAGTGGGGCAGCACAAAAAAGTGGCCGTGTCCATGTTGGGCAAAATTAAAACCACGGCGCAAATGATCGCCATATCCTGCCTGCTGTACTGGCAGGATTTATGGGGCCTGCCGATAGCCAAAATCGGGACCGTGGCCCTGGTGATTGCCGTGGCCTTGACGCTGTGGAGTATGTTTTATTACTTGCGGGCTGCCTGGCCTTATGTGTCGCCTGACACGCTCCCGGGTTCTGACAAACGATAGTAATACAAGAGGGCAATGGTGCACAGCCCCACCAGCAGCAGTGAGGGGAGCGCGGCTTCAGCCAAGCGTTCGTCGCGAGTGAACTGATGGATTTGCGTGGCCAAAGTGTTGAAATTAAATGGCCGCAAACTCAAGGTGGCGGGTAATTCTTTTAGGCAGTCGATAAATACCAAGAGAGCTGCGGACAACATGCTGGGTTTGAGCAAGGGCAGGTGTATGCGGCGGCAGGCGGCGAGTCCGCGCACCCCCAGACTGTTGGCGGCATCGTCAATGCTTTTGCTGATGCGGGCCAGCCCACTGTCTATGCTGCCAGCAGCAATGGCAAAAAAACGAATGGTGTAGGCATAAATAAGCGCAAACACACTGCCGGTAAACAGCAGGGTAGCTGACCATCTTCCCAGGCTTTCTTCAAACACGCTCATCACCCACAAGATGGCAATGGCAAGCACGGCGCCCGGGGCGGCATAGCCCATGGCGAGCAGCTGCTGGGCATACTTGCTGGGTGAGGTTGGATGCTGTCTGAGGTAGAGGGCAAACAGCACGGCCAGCCCCACACACACCGCAATACAGAGCAAGGCCACCCACAGGCTATGCCACAAGGCCAAAGTGTGGGGGCTTTGCCACTGACTGTCACTGTCTTGCCACCACAGTCGGCAGAGCAGCAACACCGGCAGGACAAAACCCAAGAGGATGGGCAGGGCGCAAAGCCAAGCTGCAGCGAGGCTTTTCAGACCGCTCAAGCGGATGCGGGCCTGCGCGGCAGTGTATGCCGAGTATTGCGCCAGATCACGTGAATGATGTTCGAGGTGCACCGTCCAGGCCACAAATACGAGCAGGCAAATGGATAATTGTGCCGCCCCGGCTTTGTCAGCAAGACCAAACCAGGTGCGGAATATGCCCACGGAAAACGTATCCACTCCGAGGTAGCTTACGGCTCCATAGTCAGCCAAACACTCCATCATCACTAAGGCTGCCCCAGCCACCCAGGCGGGGCGGGCGCTGGGCAAGGCCACATGCCAGAAGGCTTTGTGCCGGTGCATGCCCAGACTGCGTGCCACATCTATGTAGCGCGCCCCATGTGCCACAAAGGCGTCTTTGCATAGCAGGTAAACGTAAGGATAAAGCACACAGGCAAACATGGCGCAGGCACCTAGCAGGCTGCGCATGTCGGGGAACCAGTAATCTCCCTTGCTCCAGGCAAAGGTGGCACGCAAAAAACTTTGCACCGGACCTGAGTATTGCAAGGCATCGGCATAGACATAGGCCACCACATAGACAGGCATGGCCAGCGGTAAGACCAACAAAGGGGTGAGCATTTTTTTGCCCCAAAAATCGTAGCGGGCCGTGAGCCACGCGCTGCCTATGCCAAGTGCCAGCGCCCCCAGCACACTGCCCACACACAGCAGCACGCTGTTCCAGATGTAGGCACCCAAAACGGAGTGGAATAAATGGCTGATGGAGTTCAGGTCCCCCCGGCTGGCTATCAATATCAGTCCCAGAAAGGGCAGGCACGCCAGCACGGCAATGCCGCCAAAGATGAGTTTAGGCAGCATCAAAATTTATAATCTCTAGAGACACGATAGCGAACATGATTGAAATTTTACTTTCCAACGACGATGGTTACTTTGCCCCCGGCATTCAATTGCTGTATCAAGCGCTTGCCGCCTTGCCCGAAGTTCGCGTGACCATGGTGGCCCCGGAGCACAATCGTTCGGGCGCATCAAACTCCCTCACCCTGACCCAGCCTTTGTTGGCGCGTGAAATTGCCCCGGGGCAGTTTGCAGTGAATGGCACTCCGGCAGACTGCGTGCATTTGGCATTAACCGGTTTGTTTCCGCATCGCCCTGACCTGGTGGTGTCGGGAATCAATGATGGGGCAAATATGGGTGATGACACCCTGTACAGCGGCACGGTGGCAGCGGCTATGGAGGGCTACCTGATGGGCATTCCGGCCATGGCATTTTCAATGACTCGCAAGCCACCCATGCATTGGGACACAGGGGTGCACCATGCCTGTGAATTGGTGCGTGCCTGCTTGCCACAACTCACCAGCATGCGTCCCGCACGTTTGTGGAATGTCAACATCCCGGACATTGCCCTTGGCGAGATTAAAGGCGTACAGGCCACACGTCTGGGGCGACGTCAGCACGCGCAGGCCATGTGGCCC
>JBDKJU010000231.1:0-4985 GCA_039796435.1 Pseudomonadota bacterium
TTACCGGAGAGGACTGCCGCGCACACCAGATCATTTTTTACGATGGCATCGTTAATTTCTGCCGTCATATCGCCCGCATTACCGATGCAGGTGGTGCAACCATAGCCTGCGATATTAAAGCCAAGGGCCTCAAGGCTGTCGAGTAAACCAGCGGCTTTCAGATAGTCACCGACGACGCGCGAGCCAGGAGCCAAGGAGGTCTTGATGTGGGGCTTGACGGTCAGGTCACGTGCCACGGCTTTTTTGGCCAACAGACCGGCCGCCAGCAATACCGATGGATTAGAGGTGTTGGTGCAGGAGGTAATGGCGGCAATAAGGACATCGCCCGAGCCCACATTGACCCCTGAAGGTAGAGTGACGCGTTTGCCTAATTCGGCCGGGTCTTTGGCAAAGCCATTGTCGGCCACAGGTTTGCTGTAAAGGCTGGCGAAGGTACCGCCCAGGGCTGGCATTTCAATCCGGTCTTGTGGGCGTTTGGGGCCGGCCAAAGAAGGTTTGATGCTGGCCAAGTCCAATTCAACGACTTGCGAATAATTGATGCCCTCGGTGGGCACGCCAAACATGCCTTGCGCCTTGAAATAACTCTCAAAGGCATTGAGCTCGTCCGCCGTGCGGCCGGTGTTTTTGAGATAGGCAACCGTGGCATCATCGACGGGGAAAAAGCCCATGGTGGCACCATACTCAGGAGCCATGTTGGCGATGGTGGCACGATCAGGCAGAGAGAGGGTGGCCGTGCCGCTGCCGAAGAATTCAACAAACTTGCCTACTACTTTGGCCTTGCGCAACATTTCAGTGATGGTGAGCACGAGGTCAGTAGCGGTGACGCCTTCACGCAGGCTGCCGCTGAGCTTCATGCCCACCACATCGGGGGTGAGGAAATACACGGGCTGACCCAACATGCCAGCCTCCGCCTCAATCCCGCCAACGCCCCAGCCAACCACACCAATGCCGTTGATCATGGTGGTGTGTGAGTCGGTGCCGACCAGGCTATCGGGGTAGGCAATGCCATTTTTTTGATGTACGCCACGGGCAAGATATTCGAGATTGACCTGATGCACAATGCCGATGCCGGGGGGGACCACCTTGAATGTGTCAAAGGCCTGCATGCCCCACTTCATGAATTGGTAGCGCTCGGTGTTGCGCTGGAATTCAATCTTCATGTTGAGATCAAGTGCGTCTTTGCTGCCGTAGTGGTCAATCATCACAGAATGATCTACCACCATGTCGACAGGCACTAAAGGCTCAATAGTCTTGGGGTCTTTGCCCAAGCGCTTGGCAGTGTTGCGCATGGCGGCAAGATCGGCCAATAAAGGAATACCGGTCAAATCTTGCAGCACCACACGAGCCACAGTGAAGGGGATTTCATTCACACGCTTGTCATTGGCTTGCCAATTGGCCACCTGTTTCACATGCTCTTCGGTGACGCGTTTTCCATCTAGATTGCGCAACACCGATTCCAGCACAATACGCATCGCGTGGGGCAGTTTGCTGACATTGGGGTAGGTTTTGGCCAGTTCGGGCAGGGAGTAGTGTTTGGCCCCGTTGACGCCTGGCAGCGCTTGCAGTGTGTTTAGATGGTTATGAGACATGGTAAGTCCGTGGTGGAAAAGTTAGTTGGTTTTGCAGTGGCCTTTGTATTGGCCAGTTAAAGTTTGATGAAGATGGGTAATGCCGTCAAAACTGGGTTTGGGCTCTGATACGAGATGGATACGAAATTGTCGTTCGCTGAACTGGCCTTGGGCTTGACCTATCAAGGTGCTGCCCCCATCGCACTGGTAGCGGTAGCTGAGCTTGCCTGCATCTAGTTCAAAATCACTGTGCACACATCGGTCTGCGCTTTTGGCAGCGGTCTGAAGTTTCAGCGCATTTCCGTTTTGAATGTCGCTGAGGCTGAGACAGCGCTCAAATTGCACCGTCTGAAAATTAGCGTGTTGTTCTTTGGGCAACTTTTCTAAGTCGGTGCTGATGCGGTAGTGCCACAAACCTGCTTGCAGATTTTGTGCACAAGCGGCGAATCCGATGAGCCAGAGGACGAGGAGCAAAGGCAATTACGGTTTCCTCATGCCACCCAATTGGTTGGCATTAATGCGCATACCACCGGGCATTTCCATATCGCCGGCAGTCCAACCGCTGGGGCAGGCGCCCAAAAATTTGTTTTCAATACGCATTTTGGCTTCGCTCATCCCATAAGTGGGTGGGTTATGGCTGATCTGCAGATCCATAGCATAGCCAGACTCCATGTTGCCACGCACCGTGCCTTTGGTGGTGGCGGTGCTGCTGCCCAGTTTGCACACTGATTCAATGTCGTAACCGCCACTGACTTTTTTAAACTCTTGCTTGCTGCATTGTTGGGCAACTTCTTTGCCCATGCTTTGCATCATATTATCGGTTTTTTCATCAATACATTGTTTTATCTGCATGCCGGGCTTGCCCTCATGCGACATTTTGATTTCCCACAAACCAGACTTGCGTTTCGGAGCATCGGCGGGCTGTGCTTGAACATTGAGCATGCAGAGGCATGCAAAGAGGAAAATAGATAAATAGTTTGATTTCATAAAGGGCTTTCAGGAAAAATCTAAAAAACCTAGCCATAGTCTTATATAAGACTGCATTATAACTTCTTGAGTCCTTGATTTGATTGATTTCTCGCCCAGTTCATTACCATTACCCCGCCTACCGCCAGACCCCCCCCTAGTAAAATCGAGGTATCCAGCTCATCTTTTAACCAGACAGCCGCGCTCAGCACGCCAAAAACAGGGACGAGGCTTATGTAGCTCGCTGCCGCACCCGCGCCGAGTTTGGCGATGCCTTCAAAATACCAAGCATAGGCGAGTACGGTGGCCCCTAAGGCCAAGAAGATGAGTGCGCAGAACACCGTGGCATCAGTGTGTTGCAAACTGGGGATGCCTTCAAGGCATAGACTAGACACCCATAAAAAAATCAGTCCAAAACAAGAGGTCAAGGTTGTGGCGGTGAGCGAGTCAATGCCTTGCATGCTGCGTTTGCCCAAAAGGCTGTACGCCACCCAGCAGGCAACGCAGCCAAATAAGAGAAGCTCGCCACGTCCTATGTCGCCAAGCAGTAGTTTCCAAGGCTCGCCGTGGGTAATGACGATGCTTGCCCCCAACACCGCGATCACCATGCCGTAAGCCACTTGGCGATTGAATAGCTCTTTGAATAGCCATGCCGCCAGCAGGGTAGTGAATACAGGGTTGACAGTGACCACCAGTGAGGCGCGACTGGCGGCCACGTTTTTTAAGCCGGTCATGAAAAAAGCGCCATAGCCAAACACCCCGACCAAGCCACCGAGAGCAAGAATCAGCCACTGTCTTTGGCTCAGGCTCGGCCACTTGCCCAAACTTAAGCGCATCCAAGCCAAAAGAACCACGACCGCGAGGCTAAAGCGTAAGCTGCTGGCGAGCAAGGGTGGCATGACTGCTGCAACCACCTTGCCCGCTGGCCAGGAAATGCCCCACAACACGGCCATGCCGAGCAGCTTGAGATGTACTAAGGGGTGTTGAATCATAGATGGCTGCTGGCGTAATCAGCCAAGCGCGAGCGTTCACCACGTTTCAAGGTGATATGGCCATTGTGTGGCCAGCCTTTGAAGCGGTCGACCACATAGGTGAGCCCTGAGGAGCCTTCACTCAGGTATGGGGTGTCGATTTGTGCCAGATTGCCCAGACACACCATTTTGGTACCCGGCCCCGCTCGCGTAATCAAGGTTTTCATTTGTTTTGGGGTCAGATTTTGGGCTTCATCAATGATCACAAACTTGTTTAAGAAAGTGCGACCACGCATGAAATTGAGTGACTTGATTTTGATTTTGGATTTTAGTAAGTCAAGGCTGGATTGTTTGCCCCAATTGCCGCCTTCATGACGGGCGTGGGTGGAGGACTGAGTCAAGACTTCAAGGTTGTCCTCCAAGGCCCCCATCCAAGGAGTCATTTTTTCTTCTTCGGTGCCCGGCAGAAAGCCAATATCGTCGCCAACCGGAACGGTGACGCGGGTAATGATGATTTCAGAGTATTGATGAGCGTCAAAGGTAAGCTGCAAGGCCGCAGCGAGTGTGAGTAAGGTTTTGCCGGTGCCGGCTTGCCCCAATAGACTGACAAATTCTATCTCTGGATCAAGCAAGAGATTGAGCGCAAAATTCTGCTCCAAGTTGCGTGCGCGAATGCCCCATACTTGATGCAGTTCATGGCTATGGTCATTCAGCGTTTTGAGTTCAGCACTGGCATGGGTGGCGGTCATTACTCGGTAGGCTTCCGCGCCATTTTCATACACCAACATATTGGGCAGGAATCTCTGCACGTCCGGGCCACTGAGAATGAATTCAGTTTTCGATTTACTGCCCTTAGGGTAGCTACGTGAATGTTTTTGCCAGAAATCTTTGTCCACGCAGTGCATGCCGGTGTAGAGCAGTTCACTGTCCTCCAGCACCTGATCATTGAAATAGTCTTCGGCTGCCAGCCCCAAGGCGCGTGCCTTGATGCGCATATTGATGTCCTTGGACACCAAGACCACTTGGCGCTGGCCCATGGTTTTGGCCAAATGCATGGTTACTGACAGTATTTGATTGTCCGCCTTGTCAGTGGCTAGACCTTCCAAGGTGGTCAGGCTTAAATCAATTTGCAAAAATAAACTGCCGCTGGCGGCCTTAGACAGCGATGCCAAGGGCAAACCTTGGGCGATATTGTCCTTGGCGGTCTGCATGAGACTGTCTAAAACGCGGCTGATCTGGCGCGCATTGCGGGCCACATCGTGTTGTCCCTTTTTGTGATGATCCAGCTCTTCCAGCACAATCATGGGCAAAAACACATCGTGCTCTTCAAAGCGTGTGAGGCATGAGGGGTCATGCAAGAGCACATTGGTGTCGACTATAAAAAGCTTCTTGGAACTTGTTTTTTTAACTGCCACCCCCGTGCGCACTGGCTGCTTTTGAGGGGGGGCGATCGCGACTTCGTGACGTGGACGACGACGTG
>JBDKJU010000232.1:0-2556 GCA_039796435.1 Pseudomonadota bacterium
AATTCTTGTCACTGGCTTTTAAAGTGCCCTGTGCAGTAAGCACCCCGTTTTCCACCACCAAACCAATACCCTGAGGTGGAGACAAAAGCTTATGGGCTCTTTGCAATATGGCTTGGTTATCTAAAGAGGCATAGGGTGTTGCCTGTATCTGCAAGGCATGAGCGCTGCCGCTGTGCTGAAGCCAAGCATCGCTTATTTGTTTGGCTGTGAGCAATTGCTGATCCAACATACCCTGTACCTGCCAGGTATCATTTTGACGTTGGATGTGGTTACTCACCCAGCTGGGTTGTTTGGCAAGGTATTGCTCCAACACTTTGCGTTCTGTGTTCCACTGCCATTGCTGCCACACATACACAGACAGGGCCGCCAGGATCAAGCCAGCAAAAATCATAAAACCTATAGGCTTATTGATTTTTACGCCGCTGTCGGCGGAGCCAGCGACTTTGACCAAGACATTGGCAGGCATGGTCAAGGAGGTCATCTGTTCATTGCCAAACCTGCGAGTACTCAACTCGTGGTGGTTCTGTGAATGAGCACGGTGCAATATGCTCACCATCTGTTCTGTAAAGCCTGTGGGCGCTTCCCCCCAATACATCACCAACATGGTCAGCCACGCCCCGTGCGCTGCGTAAATCCGTAGGTCTTCCGTGTGCAGGCGAATTTTGTGTGCTGTCACTTGCGCCCCTGACTCGGTGATGGTGGCGGTGGAGGCCAGCTGTATGCATTCGGTTTTGAACAACACATCATGTTTGCGCAGCAGCAACTCTATGTCACTATTGGTGTATTGGGTGTAGACCAACTCCTTGGTCTGCTTATGCACGAACACCACTGCCTCAATCCCGAAACTCGCGGTGTTGTGGCGCGCAATCTTGCTAAAGCTCTCACCGGTGCGCCAGGATTGAAAACGCCAAAGCAGACCTTTTGGGGAGAGGTAATTGCGTATCATCTCATCCACGGAAGCACGAAAATCCAGCAAGGTTTGGGCAATGGCGTGATTGATGGCTGGCAGCAAAGCTGGGCTTAGCACCTGTGCCACGCGCTTGGGCTCGGCTGCGCAAGCAAAGCTCAAACTGTCCAACACGCTGCTTTGCATGCTGTGTGGCAATTTTTTATTGTCTTTATCCTGTGGATTGAATATCTTTGGCATGACTTCAGCGAGACGTTTGCTCAGCCGCTCATCACTCTCCAACATATTTCTTAGTGTCTCTACATCACTGTGCGGCTTAGGTGCGAGCACCTCGCGCAACTGTGCCAACTCACTGTTTTGATCGTCGATTGACGGGCTAGGATGCATCATCTTCATTCTCTCTGGTATTTATCGGCGGCACGCAATACGGGCACTCAAACCACGCGTGCCTGCGTGGGCGGCCTGGTGGTGTCACTGGCATTAGGGGCTGACAGCGCTTTAGAAAGTTGCCCCAGCAGCCTTGCCAGGGTGTCGCGTTTCACCGAGTTATCGTGTACCTGTTGCAAGTCCTGTTTGGTTTGTGTCAACTCATTTTTGAGCTGATTGATTTCCTGTTGTTTCTCTGCGAGTTGGGTGTCTACTTGCATCTTGCTGCCATGCAGACGCTCATCAAAGTCTTTTTCGAGCTGGGTGACCGCCTGTACATGCGCATCTTGGTGCTCGACTGACTGGGTTTGGATCAGCGCGCGCAGAGACTCTAACTCTTTATTTATTTCAAATCTAAGGTTTTTCTGTTGTGTTTGGTAATGCTCTTCAAGCTGTGTCAGACGCAATTCCATGGCACGGCTTTGTGCCCCAAATAAAATATCACGAATCTTATCAACGCTTTCCGCTTCGTGATTGATCGGCAATTGGTCCATCACAACTCCTGATTTTTTATAAAACCGAATTGTAATTTATTGGGCGGCGTTAGTCAACACCTGAATATGTTATTTGAATATTTATTTAACGTCGGCGCGCAAGTGCACCAACACGCCCTTACGAGACAGATAACGTGTGGTGGTGGTCAAGGTATAAATTTCAGCGCTGTCTACACCGGCATTAAGCAGGGCATCTGTCACCATTTGCGCCCGACGCTGTCTCAGAGTCTCTTGCATACCATCCTGAAGTGGGCTCAGCCCGATAACGCCCACATTCAGATGCAGCTTTTGTTTTAGCTGCTTGTCTTTCAGCACCCTGACCTTGGCCAACAGCAGCCTGAGTTCCACCGCGCCCTCATCTTTCAGATTGGTCTCCTGCTCCATGGAAATGAAATATTTCTCAAAAATAGGCAAGACCATCTCATCAGGCCAGTCTCGAATCACGTTCTTGGTGGTCAAAGCTGTTGCCCCTACTACCTTGCTCCAATCGCGCTCTGCGGCTTCCAACCATGCCTGATGCGCTGCGTACCCTTTGCCCTGCACATGGATCACCCTTTGCTCATCAACATCCAGACTCAGCCCCTTGGGTGGCTTCAAAATTTGGTTGGCACGGGTTTCTACTGCCTGCGGGTGCAATGAAATCACCGGCTGCACCTCTATATCCAAAGACTTCGCATGAGGCATGTTCAATCGCCACTGCTCAGCAAATTTTTTTGCATCAAAAACACT
>JBDKJU010000233.1:0-5460 GCA_039796435.1 Pseudomonadota bacterium
CAGCCACTTGGAATCGCTACGGCACCGCCAAATCTGACATGATCGATGCCAAAGCTTCTGGCGAAATCATGCAGTTGCCTGCTGGCCCACTGGCATTTGCCGTGGGTGCAGAGTTCCGTAAGGAATCTGGGGTTGACGAGTGTATTGAAGCTGATTGCAAAAATGGTTTCATCGACGGCACGAACGTCACCGGCTCCTCCGGCAAGCGCAATATCAACTCACAGTATCTTGAGCTGCGTGCACCCGCCGCCAAAGGTCTGGATATCACTGCCGCTGTCCGTCGCGATGATTACTCCACTATTAACAAAGACTCAGTCACTCCACAAGTCGCTATCGAGTATCGCCCCATGAAGGAGCTCTTGATTCGTGGTGTGGCGGGCAAAGGCTTTAAGGCCCCAACTTTGTTTGAAGCGTATCAGTCAAAATCTGAGTCGTTTAATAATGGCGCTACTTGGGCTGACCAGCGTCGTTGCCCAGTCACCAAGGCCCGTGAAGATTGCGGCTCCACTCAAGTGCGTAACTTCCGCGGTGGTAATGTTAATCTGAGCCCTGAGAAATCCAAAAACGTGTCATTGGGTACCGTGGTTGAAGTGTCTAAGGACTTCGTGTTTAGCTTGGATTGGTATCGCATAGATATCGAGGACACCATTGGTCTGCCTAGCGTGGCCCGTGTGTTGGCACGTGAAGCACAAGTGGGTAGTAGCCCTCTCGTAGTACGCTCTGCTGCCTCCGCCACTGATATTGCCTTAGGCATCCCTGGCGCCATTGACTACATCAGCCTGCAGTACAACAACATCGGTCGGACCATCGTGACCGGTGCTGACGCTGAAGCTGAGTATCGCATCAGCACAGCAGAGTGGGGCAAGTTCAGCTTCAACACCACCTTGTCCTACATTGACAAATACTGGCAGTCTCCTGAGCCAGGCGCGCCTTTGGTGCAATATGCTGGAACCAAAGATGTGCCACGCTTCCGTGCCACCAGCGGTGTCAAGTGGATGTCCGGCCCGTTCGAACTCACTTACGCCTGGCGTCATGTGGGCACCCATCGCCAAACCTATGATGATGGCAGCGGTATGTCCACCATCTCACCTGAAAACTATCACGACCTGGCTTTGAATTATTCTGGTATCAAAAATCTGAAAATCAACTTCGGTGTTCGCAATATTTTCAACCGCAATCCTTCCTTCTCCAATGGTGACTCGCAAGCATACAGCTATGCTTTTGGTGACCCACGTGGCCGTAATTTCTGGATGAGTGTGGGCTATAAGCTTTGGTAATTGACCAGTTTGGAGCCGATGATAGGGCTCTGAACTGAACAATTTCAATACTTGGTAGATTGATAAATCTACAATGATAGGAGAGGCAGACCCTCTCCTATTTTTTTAATAATTTAAGATGATTTTGATGATGAAACATATTACAAAATTAATGCTCGTGTCTGGTCTATGTGGCCTGACTTTGGCATCAGTTTCACTGGCGCAGCCACAAGCAAAAGCCAAACATACCCTGGTTCCCATAGAGACTCTTTTTCAGTCATCGGCTTACAAGAGCTATAAGCTGTCACCCGATGGTAAAAAACTGGCGGCCTTGGTTCCAGTGAACAAACGCGATAACTTAGTGGTGATTGATCTTGAAAAGCGCTCACGCACAGGGCTCACCAATTTTGATACCTTTGATGTGACCGCTATCCAGTGGATAACCAACGACCGTATTTTCTTTCGCGTGACAGAGGGGCGTGATGTTGGTGAGAAAGTGAAATACAAGGGCAGCTACGCCATCGATATCGACGGCAACAACGTCCGGCATATGGAGAGATTGCGCGGCTCACCCAATGGCATTAGTTTGGTGTCGGTGGTGGACAGACAGACAGGGGATGTTATTTTGGCGGCCAATTTACGTCGCAAAGCCTCTGCGGATTTATATCTGTCGAATACCAAAACCAATAAACTTGAACTCATCACCAATGATGCCCCGGCCGATACCAAGGGCTATGTTTTGGACGCAGACCGGGTCGCTCGTTTTGCCTTCACCAATAACGCTGAGCGTGGCGACACCAATGACTACGAGCTGTGGTATCGAGACAATGCTGACGCCAAATGGCGTAAGTTGCACACCATATCAGAGGGCAAACCACATTGGATTCCAGTGGGTTTTCTGGACGAGGGCAATGTCATCATCTCAAGTGACATCGGGCGCAACACGGCGGCCTTGTTTGAGTATGACCCAAAGACCGAAAGAATAGTGCGCCTCATTCACGAGGATGCGCGAATCGATATGTCGCGCGATGGAGATTTTATTAATTTGCCAGACGATGAGGACAACACCGATATCACCTGGAACCCGCTGATAAGTTTGAAAATTAATGACGCAGATAAAAATGCCACGGTCGTCGGTATCCGTTACCACGCGGGCAATTGGGTCAATAAATGGTTTCACCCAGCATTGCAAAAAATTCAGGCTGACTTGGACAGTGCTTTGCCGGGGCGTTTCAATTCATTTAACCCCAATGTACTCAAGGGCAGTCGTGTGTTGATTACGTCACGCAGCATGGAAGCCAGCACCAGATTTTTTATTTACGACCCCAAGGCCAAAAACCTGGAAGAGCTGCCCTCGGCTTCGCCTTGGCTTGAGGATGTGCCTAAACCCAAGCGCGAGTTCATCGAATACACCGCTCGTGATGGGCTAAAAATTCCCGCCTATTTGAGCCTGCCCCGCCACAAAGAGGCAAAAAATCTTCCCCTAATCGTGAACATTCATGGGGGCCCCTATTTGCGCAATTACGATATTTGGGGCAATCTGGAACAACTGTTCTTCACCAACCGTGGTTACGTCGTGCTTGAGCCAGAGCCGCGCGGTTCAAAAGGTTGGGGACGTGAACACTACACCAAGGCTTTTGGGGCTTGGGGAACCACCATGCAGGACGACATTACTGATGGGGTGCTTGATCTGGTGAAAAAGGGCATAGTCGATCCCAAGCGCGTCTGTCTCTACGGCGGTAGCTATGGCGGTTATGCCACCTTGCAAGGTTTGGTGCGTGAACCAGATATGTTCCGCTGCGGAATCTCTATTGTGGCGGTGACCGACCTAGAACTGTTTCAAAACACGACTTGGGGCGACATCCCGGTAGAAAAAAAGGCCATGCAAGATTGGTTTAAGGAGCGTGTGGGCGCGGCTGATGCCGAGCTGATCAAACGCACCTCGCCAGCCCAAAACGCCGACAAAATAAAGGCCCCCATCTTATTGGTGATGGGCGAATCAGATGTGCGCGTGCCGATACAGCATGGCCGCAAAATGCGTGATGCCATGAGCGCTCAAGGCAAGGCCCTTGATTATCATGTTTATGTTGGTGAGGGGCATGGCTGGCGTAAACCTGAAAATCGCTTTGATTTTTACACGCGTGTGGAAAACTTCCTGAATAAACACAACCCAGCCAATTAGTTTTCTGACATTTTTGTCGAAAATACAGTTTTTGCGCTTGCGCAAGCAGTCATCATACGATTACAATAGCCAAACACGGATTTTGCAATCGATTGTTTTTTTACTTACACCCCATTTTTTATCTAGGAGTACTTCATGACCATCTCCAGCTTGATCAAACGTGCCACCCAAGTGCTGGCTGTTTCTGCTACTACTTTTGCCTATGGCCTGGCCATGGCACAAACCGCTAGCCCTGCACCCGCTGCGGCCACCCCTGCTGCCCCAGCCGCTGCACCAGCTGCTGCAGCACCTGCGGCCACCTCTGAATCAGGTAAAAACTCCATGGCAGCCATTGTGGACAAAAAACCAGAAAACCCTTACGGTTTGAAGGCATTGTGGAATGAGTCTGACTATGTCGCCAAGGTCACCTTGATTATCTTGGTCATCATGTCTGTTGGTTCATGGTACGTGATTGTTTCTAAATTGCTGGAACAGAGCAAAATGAACAGCCAGGCTGATGAGGCGCAAAAAAAATTCTGGTCTGCGAATTCAGTGTCTGAAGGTGCTGCCCAGCTCGCTGCCGCCAGCCCTTACAAATTTTTGGCTGACTCTGGTATAGAGGCCACTAAAAAGCACACAGGCCTGATGGGCAATGTGGACTTGAATACCTGGGTGACTAGCTCCATACAGCGTGCCATAGACAATGTGCAAAGCCGCACCCAAGATGGACTGGCGTTTCTGGCAACAGTCGGTTCAACCGCGCCGTTTGTGGGTTTGTTCGGTACGGTATGGGGAATCTATAACGCGCTGGTGAAGATCGGTACCACTGGCCAGGCATCTATTGACAAAGTGGCAGGCCCCGTGGGTGAGTCTCTGATCATGACAGCCATCGGACTCGCAGTTGCCGTGCCTGCCGTGCTGGGATACAACTGGTTGGTACGCCGCAACAAGGCAGCAATGGACCGTGTGCGCGCCTTTGGCAGCGATCTGTATGCCGTATTATTGGCTGGAAACAAGCGTTAATACCCCATCATCTACATTGTTAAGACATAGGAGCCTCAAATGGGCATGAATGTTGGCAATGGCGATTTCAGCGCTGACGACAAAGTCGTCTCCGAAATCAACACCACGCCTTTAGTGGACGTGATGTTGGTGTTGCTCATTATCTTTTTGATCACCATTCCGGTGGTGACCACTGCCATCAAAGTGGAGCTACCCAAAGAGATCAATGTGCTGCAAGAGACCAAGCCTGAGAATGTCATTATTTCCGTGGATGAAAAAGGCCGTATGTTTATGTACGACACGCCCATCAAGGACGTGCGTGACTTAACCGATCGGATGAAAAAATTCACCAAAATGGACCCCCAGCCAGAAGTGCATATCCGTGGCGATGGCCGTGCAAACTATGCTGGAGTGGGTAAAGTGATATATGCGGTGCAACTGGCAGGCATGGTCAAAGTCAGCTTTGTTACAGAACCCCCGAACTAAGGAGCCGCCATGGGAATGAATATGAATAACGCGGGCGGCAGTGGTGATCCAGAGGTGATGATGGACATCAATACCACCCCATTGATTGACGTGATGCTGGTGTTGCTCATCATGCTCATCATCACAATACCGGTACAGTTGCATTCGGTAAATTTGGACATGCCAATCAATAAGCCTAATGTCAAGCCACCGGTTGAACCAGTGGTAGTGAAGTTAGATATTGATGAGCGCTCATCAGTGTTCTGGAACGGGGCGGTGGTGCAAGACAGGCAAGCCTTGGAGAATTTTATGAAAACGGCAGCCTCTACTGAGCCTCAACCAGAGGTGCACTTTCGTCCTAACAAAGATGCGCGCTACGATATCGTGGCAGGTGTCTTGGCGTCGGCCCAACGACTCGGTTTGAAAAAAATCGGCATCATTGGCAGTGAACAGTTTGTCAACGATTAAGGACGGTATGAATAATCTGGACTTAAAATCTGAAGACAGAGTGCTTGATTACGCTGCCTTACAGCGTAAAAATAAGCGCGGTAAATACGCCCTGATCATTACTGTCGT
>JBDKJU010000234.1:0-10184 GCA_039796435.1 Pseudomonadota bacterium
CACGCGGTAAGAGATGGCCCTGTCGTTGTACAGGCTGGCAAACACCTCTTTCATTTTGGCCAGCACTTCCTCTATGTCCTGCACATTTAAAAAGGTTTCTTGCTGACCGGCAAAAGAGGCATCAGGCAAGTCCTCGGCCGTGGCGGAGGAGCGCACGGCAAAGCTGGCTTCGGGATTGCTGGCCAAGGTGGCATAGGCTGCGCGTATGGCCTCTTCCAGTGCTTTTGGAAAGGGTTGTGCCTCTACCCAGTGGCGTATTTCTGCGCCAGTTTTGGCCAAGGCATTGACATCTTCGGTGTCTAGGCGTGCCAAGGTTTGAGCGATTTTTTGATCAAGACCGTCGTGGGCTAAAAATTGTCTGAAAGCATGTGCCGTGGTGGCAAAACCAGTGGGTACCCGCACCCCGCCTTCGCCCGTGGGCAATTGAGAAATCATCTCGCCCAGGCTGGCATTTTTGCCCCCTACCTGCTCCACGTCGCTGTTGCGCAGCAGTTCAAAAGGCACGACCAAGGCATTGGCATCAAAAAGTCTGGAGGACATGGGTTTCCCTATTGCTGTGTTAATCTTTGGCTGAATTATAGTTTTTGATGTTTATCAAGCAACCCTACCCTCTTGCAAGCAATGGCAGACATATATGCTCACACGCACCGTTTTCTTCGTGTCAGATGGCACTGGCATAACCGCTGAAGCCTTTGGCAAAGCCATACTCAATCAGTTTGAGATAAAGCCGCGACATGTGCGGTTGCCTTTTATCGACAGCGTGGAAAAGGCCCGCGCCGTGGTGGAGCAGATCAATGCCACCCATGACAAGGAGGAAAAACGCCCTATCGTGTTCACCACTTTGGTCAACGACGACATCTTGTGGCTCATCAAAAGCGAATGCAGGGCCCAGGTGCTGGATATGTTTGGCACCTTTGTGCAACCGCTGGAAATGGAGTTGGGGCTGAAATCAAATCACCGAGTGGGGCGTTTTTCCGACGTGAGCAAGAGCAAGGCCTACAGCGAGCGCATCGAGGCCATCAATTATTCCTTGGCGCATGATGATGGGCAAAGTCACCAAAATCTCGAAAGCGCTGATGTGATCTTGGTCGGCGTGAGCCGTTCGGGCAAGACGCCCACCACTTTGTATTTGGCCATGCAACATGGCCTGAAGGCCGCCAACTACCCTTTGATCCCCGAGGACTTCGAACGCAAGCAGTTGCCCCCAGCGCTGCACGCACACAAACACAAGATTTTTGGTCTGACTATCGATCCTGTGCGTTTGCACGAGGTGCGGCATGAACGCCGCCCCAATTCGCGTTATGCCAGTCTTGAAAACTGCCGTGAAGAGGTGCAGGAGGCCGAAAACATGATGCGCCGAGAACGCATACGCTGGCTGTCCACCACCAGCAAATCGATTGAAGAAATTGCGACCACCATCTTGCAGGAGATCAGGCCAGAGCGCTTGATGTATTGAGGCAGGTGACGATAGAATTGTTTGACAGGACATGCCAGCACGCATGAGTAAAGATGAACGAAACAGTGGATGAAAAAACCGCACCTTTGGTGGCTGATATCAGGCTCTTGGGTGGCATTCTCGGACAAACCGTGGCCGAGCAGGAGGGGCATGAATGCCTTGACATCATTGAAAACATTCGGCTGATTTCCAAGCGTTACTACCAGGCCAATGGGGAGGAGCAAAGCAGACTTTTGCACACCCTAGAGCAAAACTTGCAGACCTTGTCGCTGCTGCAAATTACCACGGTGATCAGGGCGTTTTCCTACTTTTCACAGTTGGCCAATATTGCCGAAGATGTGCACCAAAAGCGCCGTCGTCAGGTGTATCAAGCGGCGCACCTCAGCAACAAAGGCAGCTTGGAACATGTGTTTGAGCATCCCGGATTTCAGGCGCTCACACCAGATCTGCGACAACAATGGCTGCAAGGGGTGTATGTGGCGCCTGTGTTGACAGCGCACCCCACTGAAGTGCAGCGACAAAGCATTCTCGCCTGCCAAAGGGCGATTGCCCAAGTGCTGGAAAATGAGCGCATGCAGGCAAAAGAAAAACAAGAAGAGCTCGCCCGCTTGATTCTGACTCTGTGGCAGACCGCCATGTTGCGGCTAAATAAATTAAGAGTGATTGATGAAATTGACAACAGCTTGGCATTTTTCCGCCTCAGTCTAATACAGGCGCTGCCGGCCGTGCACCGCAAACTCGCCAGTGCCACGGGCGTGGACTTGCCCGCCGTGATGCGCGTGGGCACTTGGATAGGTGGTGACCGTGACGGCAACCCGTATGTGACCGCTGACATGCTGGACTATTCACGCACTGCGCACACACGCCTCATACTCACGCACTATTTGCAAGAAGTACATGCCCTGGGAAGCGACTTGTCGATGTCGGCGCGTCTGGTGTCGGTGAGCCCTCAATTATCGGCCTTGGCCGCGGCCGCGCACGATGACTCTGTGCATCGCGCCGACGAGCCTTATCGCCAGGCCATCACCGGAGTGTATGCTCGGCTGGCACGCACGGCCAAAGACCTGGTGGCCCTAGAGCCAGTGCATGCGCCATTTGATAGCGCCAGTGCACATGCCAGACCTTATGCAAGCGCTGCTGAGTTGCTTGTCGACTTGCGCATACTGCACACTTCATTGCAGGAGAATAAGGCCGAGGCCTTGACGGTGCACCGCTTAAAGCCTTTGATTCAGGCGGTGCAGATATTTGATTTTTATCTGGCCCCGATTGATTTACGACAAAACAGCGATGTGCATGAGGCCACGCTGCAAGAGGTGTTTCGTGCAGCGGGGGTATGCGCAGACTACCGCAGTCTGAACGAGGCACAGCGCGTGGATTTGCTCACCACCGAGCTCTTTCACCCAAGGCCACTGCTCATGCCTGATGGCGCCAGTCACTACGATGCGCAAACTTGCTCGGAGCTGGCGATATTTACCACCGCGGCCGCTCAAATCAAGATTTATGGTGCTTCCGCCCTGCCACATTGCATTATTTCCAAAGCCCAGAGCTTCTCCGATTTTCTTGAAGTGGCCTTATTGCTCAAGTGTGTGGGGCTGTGTCACACCGGCCCGGACCTGAGCACTTGCAGGCTCGCAGTGCGGGTCATTCCCCTGTTTGAAACCATACAGGATCTTGAGTCTGCCGCGCAAATCATGACACAGGCCTTTGCCCACCCACTGTACCGCCAGTTTTTGCACACGCAAGATGAGCTGCAGGAAATCATGCTGGGCTACAGCGACAGCAATAAGGACGGGGGCTATTTGACTTCCATCTGGTCACTGTATCAGGCGCAGCAGCAACTCAAGCACACTTTCGCACAAGCTGGTATCAAAATGAGATTGTTTCATGGGCGTGGCGGCACGGTCGGGCGGGGTGGTGGGCCGAGTTACGAGGCCATCTTGGCGCAGCCACAAGGGACCTTGCAGGGGCAGATTCGCATCACCGAGCAGGGCGAAATTATCGCCAGCAAATACAGCGATCCGCAAATTGCCGGGCGTAATCTTGAAGCCTTGCTGTCGGCCAGCCTCGAATCCACTTTGCAGGCAAGCTTGGCGGCAGGTGCAGGAAACGCCTTCACCCACTACGAACAGATCATGCAAGAGCTCAGCGCCAATGCATTCGAGGCGTATCAGGACTTGGTGTACCGTACTCCCGGCTTTGATTTGTTTTTTCGTCAGATCACCCCCATGACCGAGCTGGCTGGCCTGAACATTGGCAGCCGTCCTGCCAGCCGCAGCAGCTCCATACGCATAGAAGATTTGCGCGCTATCCCTTGGGTGTTCAGTTGGTCGCAGGCGCGCATCATGTTGCCTGGCTGGTATGGTTTTGCCACGGCGGTGGAAAAATGGTTGAGCGACCATGAGCAAGACCTGCGGCCGCTTCAAGACATGGCGCGCGAGTGGCCCTTTTTCAAAACCGCCTTGCAGAATATGGCGATGGTGTTGGCCAAGACCAATAGCGCGATTGCCGAGCGCTATGCACAGCTCGCCGATGCAGAGCTGTATGAGCGCATTTGGCCGCGTCTGCGCAGCGAATTGCAGCGCACCGTGCGCTTGGTGCAAGACATCAGCGGGCAAGAGTTACTGGCGGATAACCCCACCCTAAAAAGAAGCATTGAACATCGTTTCCCCTACATCGATCCGCTCAACCATTTACAGGTCGAGTTGCTCAAGCGTGTGCGTCGCGGTGAAGTGGATGGATTGAGTAAACGCGCCATTCATTTGTCGATCAATGGGATATCATCGGGCCTGCGCAACAGTGGATGACCGCCGCCAAATGGGCACAGCAGACACAGACATAAATACAGATACAGATACAGACACAGAGATCCAGTTCTACTACCGTGGCGTGGTGCAGCGCGTGCCGCGCGCAACTTCGTCAAGCGCTGCTGCCGTATCAGTTGCTTCCACCAGGTCAACGCCCCTGACGGTGTTGCAGTGGTTGCGACAAGAGGCCTTGTGCATGGGCACTAAGGAGGCCTGCGCCGAGGGAGATTGCGGTGCCTGCATGGTGGCGGTGGCTGATGTGGTTGATGTGGCTGAGACCAGCGAGGCTGGGGTGCCTAGATTAAAGGCAGTGAACAGCTGCATCCATTTTCTGTCACAACTGCATGGCAAGGCCTTGTTCACCGTCGAAGATCTGGCCACGGCAAGTGGCCTGCATCCGGTGCAGCAAGCCATGCTTGAGGGACACGCCTCGCAGTGTGGGTTTTGCACGCCCGGCCTGGTGATGACACTGTGGGTCGATCATGAAACGCGCTGTCTGCAAAAACAAGCCTTGCCCAATGAAGACGAGATCAGAGTTTTGTTGGACGGTAATTTGTGTCGCTGCACCGGTTATTTGCCCATTATCAAAGCGGCACAGCAAGCCAGCACAGTGCGCAGCGGTGGTTTTTTTCGTCCCGACTGGGGGCAGATCGCCAACACCTTATCCGCGATCACAGCACACCCCCCAAGTACGGTGGCGCAGGCCTGTGCCTTGAAGGCCGAGCACCCCGAAGCCCTGTTGCTGGCAGGCGGCACTGACATAGGTTTGTGGCACACCAAGCAGCTGCGCGTCTTGCCTCGTTTCATTGATTTGCGACAAATTGAAGCATGCCAATCCATCAAACAAAGTGAAGACGGCGAGACCTTGGAAATAGGCGCCGCTGTGAGCGTGCAGGCGGCATTCACAGAGCTGCGCAAGACCTGGCCACAGCTGGAGGATTTTTTTAAGCGCTTTGCCTCGCCCCCTATTCGCGGCACCGCCACCTTGGTGGGCAATGTGGCCAATGGCTCACCGATTGGCGACAGCATGCCGCTGTTGTTGGTGTTGGATGCACAGTTGCGCATCGCCTCAGTGCGTGGCGAACGCTTGCAGTCATTGGCTAATTTTTACCTGGACTATCAGCTCAAAGATCTGGCGGTGGATGAGATCATCACCCATGTGCTCATCCCCAAAATAAAGGGGAATGTGCAGGCTGAAAAAGTCAGCAAACGGCTCGGGCAAGATATTTCCGCATTGGTATTTGCCGCACGTCTGCAGTTGGACAAGCAAGAGATCAGCGAGGTGCGGCTGGCTTTTGGGGGCATGGCAGCCACCCCCAAACGCGCGCTGCAGGCCGAGCAAGTGTTGCAAGGGCAGAGACTGAGCAAGGCCTTGATAGCGCGTGCTGTTGATAGTCTGTCGCTAGACTTTAGCCCTATTTCAGACATGCGCGCCAGTGCTGCCTATCGCATGGCCATGGCCAACAGTCTGTGTCAGCGCTACTTAGAGGGCTTTTTGTCATGAGCGCAGTGCATCAGGCATTGGCGCATGAAAGCGCGCGTTTGCATGTGACTGGCGCGGCCACCTACACCGATGATGTGCCCGAGGCCGCAGGCACACTCTATGCTGCCTTGGGTTTGTCTCGCATTGCCCACGGCGATATTTGCACCATGGATTTAAGCGCGGTTAAAGCTGCGGCCAATGTGGTGGCGGTGTTTGTTGCCGGTGATTTTCCCGGAGTGAATGACTGTGGCCCAGTGGTCAAGGACGAGCCTATCTTGGCTGATCGCGAGGTGCGCTATCTGGGGCAGCCGATTTTCATGGTGGTGGCCAAAGACCAGTTGAGTGCTCGTCGCGCGGCCCGTTTGGGCAACATCACTTACCGTGAAAAGACCGCGGTGTTGAGCGCCAAAGAGGCACACGCCTTGCAGCAATATGTTTGCCCGCCCATGCACATGCAACGCGGCGATGTGGCTTCTGGCTTTGCCTCTGCTGCACACCAACTGAGCGGCGAATGGTCCGTGGGCGGGCAGGAGCAGTTCTATCTTGAAGGGCAGATTGCCTATGCGCAGCGGCGCGACCACGATGAGTTGCTGCTGTATTGCTCTACTCAGCATCCCAGTGAAATGCAGGCCTTGGTGGCGCATGCCCTGGGCTTGTCCGCGCATCAGGTGCAAGTGGTGTGTCGCCGTATTGGCGGCGGCTTCGGTGGCAAAGAAACACAGTCGGGGCAGTTTTGTTGTTTGGCGGCCTTGGCGGCTTGGTCATTGCAATCGCCAGTCAAGCTGCGCTTGGATCGTGATGATGACATGCAGATCACCGGCAAGCGTCATGACTTTCATTATGACTATCAGGTGGCTTTTGATGCAGAGGGCAAGATACTCGGGCTTAGAGCCAATCTGCTCGCCAGGGCAGGGCACAGTGCTGACCTGAGTGCGGCGGTGATGACCAGGGCGCTGTGCCACTTGGACAATGCCTATTATTTGCCGGCAGTGGAGGCGCACGGTTTTTGCTGCAAGACCAATACCCAAAGCAACACCGCTTTTCGTGGTTTTGGGGGGCCACAAGGAGCCTTGCTGATCGAATACCTTCTTGATGTCATCGCTGCGCAGCTTGGCATCAACCCCTTGCAGGTGCGCTTGCGTAATGTGTACCGTGGCGGGCAGACCACCCCTTACGGACAGACAGTGCATGATGATGCGCTCTTGCCCATACTGCAGACTTTTGCTGAGAGAAGTGATTTTGCAAACCGTTGGCAGGCAGTGGCGCAATTCAACCAAAGCAGCAGCACCCACAAACGTGGCTTGGGGCTGTCGATGGTGAAGTTTGGCATTTCATTTAACGTGGTGCATCTGAATCAGGCCGGGGCTTTGGTGCATGTGTATCAGGACGGCACAGTCTTGGTCAACCACGGTGCCATAGAAATGGGGCAGGGCGTCAACACCAAGGTGGCGCAGGTGGTGGCCGAGGTATTTGGCATTGCCCTTGGGCAGGTGCGCTGCACCGCCACTGACACGCAGAAGGTGGCCAATACCTCGGCCACTGCGGCATCCACCGGTGCTGACTTGAATGCCAAGGCGGCGCAGGCGGCGGCGCAGCGCATCAAGCAACGTCTGGATGCCTTTGCCTTAAGCACTCAGAGGCAGTATCTCAATTTTGCTGAACTGGTGCAAGCGGCCTACCTGCAGCGCGTGCAACTGTGGAGTGATGGTTTTTACGCCACTCCGGGGTTGTCTTGGGATGCCAAGCAGATGCAGGGTCAGCCGTTTTATTACTTTGCTTATGGAGCCGCATGCAGCGAGGTAGAGGTGGACCTGTGCACCGGCGAGACCAAGGTGTTGCGTGTGGACATTGACCACGATGTGGGGGCCAGCCTCAACCCCGCCATTGACCAAGGGCAAATCGAAGGCGGCTTTGTGCAAGGCATGGGTTGGTTGTTGACTGAAGAGCTGGTGCACAACGCCCAAGGCAAATTGACCACGCATGCCCCTTCGACCTACAAAATCCCCTTGGCGCGTGATGTGCCCAAGACATTGCAGGTGACCTTGCTCACCGAGCCCAACAGCGTGAACAGCATTCACCACAGCAAGGCCGTGGGCGAGCCCCCACTCTTGCATGCTATTTCT
Source organism: Pseudomonadota bacterium (assembly GCA_039796435.1). GTDB lineage: Bacteria > Pseudomonadota > Gammaproteobacteria > Burkholderiales > Casimicrobiaceae > JBDKJU01. The sequence goes on from JBDKJU010000234.1 coordinate 7,867, forward strand.
ACTTGGTTGGCGGTGAGGCAGGCAGTGATCAGCCACACCCCGCAGGCTTATTTGCCCGCGCCAGCGACGCCAGAGGCCGTGTATTGGGCCTTGCACCCACCGTATGCCCACATTCCCCACAGCCCACATTCTGTGCATGAATGATTTCCATGACTATCGTCTGTGGCAGACCATACAGCAAGACAATGCCCTGCACGCGGGTGTATTGATATCGGTGTGCCGCAGTGCTGGGTCAGTGCCAAGAGAAGTGGGGGCGAGGATGTGGTGGCGACCATCATGCACTCTCGGCACCATTGGCGGCGGGCAGTTGGAGCATCAGGCTTTGGCGATGGCTGCGGCTTTGCAAGTGGACCTGGATGTGGGGGAGGGCGAAGGCGAGTGCCGACTTGAACGCTTCCCGCTGGCCGCTCGCGCCGGGCAGTGCTGTGGCGGCACGGTCTGGTTGTATTTTGAAGGCGTGCCCGCGCAAGCACTTGGCCAGCGGGGTGACCGCGTGATCAACTTGAACGAGCAATTGCAGTGGCATGATGTCTTGCCTGTCGCACCGCCGCCTTTGTATCTGTTTGGCTTGGGGCATGTGGGTCAGGCAGTGATGAAATTGGCCGATTACTTGCCCTGTCCACTCATCACACATGATGAGCGCACCCATGTCGAAGACGATGCGCTCACCCTCATACAGACCGCTGTCGCGGGCAGCAAGTTTCTCATCATGACCCACAGCCACGCCCTTGATTTGACGCTGTGTGCGGCAGTGTTGCAACGTGGGGATGCTGCCTATTGTGGCTTGATTGGCTCTGCCAGCAAGCGACAACAATTCATCGCCAAACTGCAGGCACGTGGCATAGACCCCACAACACTCACCTGTCCGATTGGTGCTCAAGGCCAAGGTCAGGGGCAAGGGCAACAAGGCATGAGTAAAATCCCCGAGCACATCGCCATCGCCGTGGCACAAGAGCTCATTAATTTGCATGCACAGCCTATTCATTAAACACGCCAAGCTTCTCGTCACCATGAATGACGCAGGAGATGAAATTGACGATGGAGCGATGCTCATCAAGGGCAAGCGCATTGTCTATGTCGGCACCACGGCCTCGGCCCCGGCAGAGGCAGCGCACGCCAGTGAAGTGATAGACCTCAAGCACGAACATCTGCTGATGCCGGGCTTGATCAACACCCACCACCACATGGTGCAGACGCTGACGCGGGCGGTGCCGCAGGCACAGAATGTCGAGCTATTCGCTTGGCTTAAAACCCTCTACCCCATTTGGGCGAGACTCACGTCCAAGGCCGTACTGGTCTCCCATCAACTGGCCATGGCAGAGCTCATGCTCGCAGGCTGTACCACCAGCACCGACCACACTTATATTTTTCCCAATGACTGTCGGCTGGATGACTCTATTGAAGCGGCCCGTCGCACTGGCATACGTTTTCACACCACCCGTGGGGCCATGAGTGTGGGCGAAAGCCAAGGCGGGCTGCCGCCTGACCGGGTGGTAGAAGACGAGGCGTTTATCCTCAAAGACATGCAGCGTCTGGTGGAGACCTACCACGACTCTGCGCCCGGGGCCATGTTGCGCATAGCGCTGGCCCCCTGTTCACCGTTTACCGTGAGTGAAAATCTGATGCGTGAATCCGCCAAACTGGCTGAACATTTTGGCGTCGGTTTGCACACCCATCTTGCCGAGTCCGAGCGCGACGTGGCCTACAGCTTGGAAAAATTTGGCAAGACTCCGGCCGAATATGCCGACAGTCTGGGCTGGGTAGGCCCTGGGGTGTGGCACGCGCACTGCGTGTGCCTTGACCAAGCGGGCATGTCCTTGTTTGCGCGCACCGGCACAGGCGTGGCGCATTGCCCCGCATCGAACATGCGTTTGGCCAGCGGCATTGCCCCGATTCGAGAGATGCGGGCCGCCGGCGTGCCCGTGGGGTTGGGAGTGGACGGCAGCGCCTCGAATGACTCGGGCAATCTGCTCAACGAAGCACGTCAGGCCATGTTGCTGGCGCGGGTGCGGGCCATCAGGCCAGACACTCATGACGGAGACCCGGCGGCCATGACCGCACGACAGGCGCTTTACCTGGCCACTCGTGGAGGTGCCGCCGCCCTCAATCGTCCCGAACTGGGCAGCCTGGAAGCGGGCAAGGCCGCTGACTGCATCAGTTTTGATTTAAATGACCATCGCTTTGCCGGGGCTTTGCATGACCCGGTGGCGGCCTTGGTGTTTTGCGACAGCGTGCCGGTGCGCCACAACATCATCAATGGTGTGGTGCGTGTGCGCGACGGCGTGCTGCAGAGTGTGGAGTTGCCCAAACTGGTGCGC
>JBDKJU010000235.1:0-6458 GCA_039796435.1 Pseudomonadota bacterium
AACGCCTTGTTTTCAGCCAGCTCCCTGTCCCAAACCTCTCCGCGCGCGCGCAAGCTTTGCAACAGCTCGGCAGTGTCGGTCGCATGGATATTTTCTTGCGCCAAGCCCAAAACATCGCGCAGGCGCGCAAGGTATTTAACCGAAATCATGGCTTGATGGTAGGCACCGAGGTGGTTTGCAAGGAGTTAGAACTTGAAGCGCACCCCGACAGAAACGCTGTCAGGTTCTGTGTCTTTTAACAGATCATTGCGCTCTAAACCTAGGCGTGTGCCGCGCGTGTACTCCGCACGCAGACCGAAATTGTCACTGACTTCGTAACGAATGCCCAAGCCGTAGTTGAGGCTCTGGCCTTGGCGCAGGCCACGGCTGGCGATGGGGGCGATCATATTGGCTTCCAGCCCTTGCAGGGCACGGGTCTCATTGCGTTCGTAGCCGAGGCGGCTAAAGAAGGTGAACTTGTTCTGGGTGGTGTAAGACGAGTACACATCCAGATTCAAGTTGCCCGGATTGTGCACCGGGTTTAACCAAGGCAGATTGGTTTGGTAGCTAAGGCCCTGTGAGATGCTCACTAGGCTGGCGTCCATGCTGGGGCGCACCGTGCTCATGGCGGCACCCAAACCTACGCCACTGCCCCCACTGCCAAAGCGCACACCACCAAATATGGCGTTTTGTTCAGTTAAAAATGGATTGCGGGTGCGCTCCCACTCAGGCACCAAGGTGTTTGGCAAGCGATTGGCGTTGGCGAAACTGCTGGGGACTTTAATGCCTACCCCCGCACGGCTGGGGCTTTCAGCGCTATTGCCCAGCAGAGTTTGATCACGGGTGGTGTCAGTGAATTTGATGCCACCGAAAAAACCTTGCGCCCACGCTCCAGAGGCAGACAACAGGCCCACCAGCAAGCCCAGTGCGGTCACGTTGCGCACGCGCCTGCCGCTTGTCAAAGCCAGCTTAGTTGAGTGAACAAGAAATCCGCACATCATGACGATATTATCACCGAAAATGCAGGATTTACCGCTATTTTCCTGCGAGTTTTGCGCGGCCGAGAGCTTAACGTGGCGCTAATCCAACAGCTTTTAGAATGAAATGGGCGATCCCGGCGATGTCATCTAAAGCGAAACACGGAAGCGCTGGCAGAGCCCCCAATTCGCTTTTTTCTGAGGCAATTGCCTGGATGTAAGGGTCTTGTTGATGAAGTAAGGGTTTACCAACAGAGGCGCGATAGACCTCTAGCTTGGGGATAGAGGCATGTTTGTAGCCCTCCACCAGCACCAGATCACAGGGGCTTAATTGAGCCAAAGCCTGTGCCAGCGACAGCTCCGCCTCCGGGGACGCTATTTCATGCATCAAAGCCCAGCGTCTGGCCGAGCTGATCAATATTTCTGCGGCGCCCGCCTGTCGATGACGAAAACTGTCCTTGCCAGGATGGTCGATGTCGAATTCGTGGTGGGCGTGTTTTACCAAGCTGATGCGGTAACCACGGTGGCACAAATGGGCAATCACTTTTTCGATGAGGGTGGTCTTGCCGCTGCCTGACCACCCGGCAAAACCAAATACGCGCTGGGTGGTGGCCAGTTCAGCCATGCCCACGGCCCGATTTCATGGCGCGTTGCTGTTCAATCTTGGCGGCGCGCTCTTTGATGACTTCGCGTTTGTCGTGCAATTTTTTGCCCTTGGCCAGACCGATTTCAAGTTTGACCCGCCCTTCTTTGTAGTGCAGGTTTAAAGGAACCAGAGTAAACCCGCGCTGCTCCACCCGACCAATCAGGCGTTGTATCTCCGCCTTATGCAAAAGACAGGTGCGGCTGCGCGTGGGGTCGGGGTTGATGTGGGTGCTGGCAGTTTGCAAAGGGGTAATGGTGGCACCCACCAGCTTGATTTGTTCCCTGATGATGCGCACATAGGCTTCTCGAATCTGCGCCTTGCCGGCGCGTATGGCCTTCACTTCCCAGCCCTCTAACACCAGACCCGCTTCGTAGCGCTCCTCGATAAAATAGTCGAAAAATGCTTTTTTGTTGTCCACAATGCTCATGCGCTGCATTTTAGTGGCTCTCACACTCGCGAAATGCCGACCATAGACCAATCCCTGATCATCCCGTTCACCCAGAGGCAAATGTTTGACCTAGTGAATGATGTGGCTAGTTACCCCAGCTTTTTGCCTTGGTGTGGCGGGGTGGCGGTGCAGCACATGGAAGAGAATAAGCTTAAGGCCAGGGTGGAGATTCGTTTTATGGGGGTGGAGAGCTTTTTTAGCACCGTTAACCAAAATACTCCTTGTGAGCGCATCGATATGCAGTATGAAGATGGCCCTTTTAAGGCCATGCATGGGGTATGGCAATTTTTGGCATTGGGCGAAGAGGCCTCAAAAATCAGTTTTCGTCTCGAATATGAATTTGCCAGCAAAGCCTTGGCGATGGTGATCGGGCCGGTGTTCCATGCCATTACGCGGCGCTTTGTCGAGTCGTTTCGCCTTGAAGCAGAAAGACGCTATGCATGATCTACCTTGATGCCCTGCCCACCCCGATCTGTTTGCCCTTGATCCCGGGTGAGACTGTCGCGGCCTTGCGGGCGCGGCTCAGGGAGGGCTATCCTTGGTCAGCCGAGATGGCGGTGTCGGTGTGGGGCAAAGAGGTTGGTGACGGGCACTGCATCTGCGCGGGCGAGCGCGTGGTGTTTACCCGTGCGCTGTTGGCAGACCCCAAGCAAGTGCGCGCCCATAAAGTAGACAATAAACCACGCAAGGGGTGGGTGGCGCGGGTGAGTAAATTTTCGCTCTCGCAGTTGAAGGCCGAGGCCAGTCAAGTGTCACTGTTGTTGTGCCTGTGTCTGTGCCTGCCGCTGACTAGACCACTGTGGGCGCAAGAGGTGGGGCAGGAAGCAGGGCATGAAGTTCTGCCAGCAGTGGCTACGGGCGAGGCGATCACCGACCCCACTACTACACCTACCCGCGAAGTTGCGGCGAGCCCGCTTCTGCCCTCTGCAATGGCCACCGTCGCTGCCGCCGGCAGCAAGGCACAAGAAATTGCACAAACTGCTTTGGGGATGCTGGGGATACGCTACAAGTTTGGTGGAAACTTACCAGAGCAGGGCTTTGATTGCAGTGGTCTGGTGCGTTACGTGTTCAAGCAAGTTTTGGGTGTGGAGTTGCCGCGCACGGCCAAGTCCATGTCTGCAGAAGGGGTGCCGGTGTTGCTGGCAGATCTGCAGGTGGGGGATTTGGTGTTTTTTAATACCCGCAAGTTTGCCTTTTCACATGTGGGCATTTACTTGGGTGAGCAGCGCTTTGTGCATGCCCCCAATCGCCGCGGGACGGTGAACATAGAAGAGATCGACCTCAAGTACTGGCGTTCGCGCTTTAACGGGGCGCGACGCTTGGTGAATCAGCAGCAATAACCCCCCGTGATTTTTGCTGTTGCCGCGTGTCGGCAACCAAGGGTTTATTTTTTCGCGCCAAGCTTTTTCAAGAAATTGATCATGCCATCGCTCTCGGCGCGCACTGCCCAGGACAAGGGGGTTTCGCCGTTGTCGTTTTCAGCGTGAATGTCAGCGCCGTATTCGATGAGTTTTTTGGCGGCATCATCAGAAAATTCGCGTATCGCCATCATCAAGGCGGTGGTGCCATTGGGCGATTTGGCATTGGGATTGGCCCCCTGTTCCAGTAAGTACACCACGATATTGGCATGTCCGCCCGTGGCGGCATAGGCCAAGGGGGTCCAGCCGGTGAAGTTGATTTCAGCGCCCTTGTCGCGCAAATAACGCACCAGGCTGAAGTGCCCCCCCAGCGCCGCCATCATGATGGGCGTATCACCAAAACCGTTGCGGATGTTGATTTTGGCCTTGCCGTCGACAAGTGCCTGCACCAGTTCCTGGTTGCCTAAGCGGGCGGCCACCACCAAAGCCGGGTCGCCACGCTGATCCTGGGTGTTGGGATCAACCCCACGAGCAATCAAGCGCTTCACCGTGCGCACATCATTGAGCTCGACTGCCTTGTTGAATTCGTGGACGACGCCTTGCGCCAACGCCATGTTGGTCAGGGTGAGGGAAAAAAAAAGCAGAAAAAATTTAATCATGGTGAATCATGTGAAAAAAATTACGGGTGGTGTTCTGAGCAATATCGGCAAGAGAAGTTTCACGTAAGCTGGCGATGTGCTCGGCAACATGCCTGACCCAGGCAGGTTGATTGGTTTTGCCACGGTAAGGAACAGGGGCCAGATACGGAGAGTCGGTCTCAATGAGCATGCGGGATAAGGGCACACGCTTGGCCACGTCTTTAAGCTCTACTGCGTTTTTGAAGGTCACAATGCCTGAAAATGAAATATAAAACCCCATGTCCATGGCCGCCTGAGCCACCTCCCAGGTCTCGGTGAAGCAATGCATTACCCCTCCAGCCTCATGGGCATTTTCTTCGCGCATGATGCTAAGGGTGTCAGCAGAGGCGTTGCGGGTGTGAATGATCAGCGGTTTGCCACATTCGCGCGCGGCCCGAATGTGGGTGCGAAAACGCTGGCGTTGCCATTCAAGATCGCCCTGTAGGCGGTAGTAGTCGAGGCCGGTTTCCCCAATCGCCTTGATCTTAGGATGCTCGCTGTCGCGCAGCAGTTGCGGCACGGTGGGCTCACAGAGGGGGCCCTCATAATCAGGGTGCACGCCGACAGTGGCAAAGAGATTGTCCGCTTGCGCAGCGGTTTCCATGACGCGTGGCCAGTCTTCCAGCGTAACGGAAATCACCATGGCGTGACTGACCTGATTGTTGGACATGGCGCGCAGCAATTCGGGCACACGTCCGGCGTAGTCAGAAAAATCAATATGACAATGCGAGTCAACAAACATGCCTGCCCTTGTGCCTAGGTGAAGTTGCGGTGCTGGTAGAGCACGATGCCAGTGGCCACCGAGACATTGAGGCTTTCGACCGTGCCTTGCATGGGCAAATGAAACAGGGCGTCACAATGTTCACGGGTCAGGCGACGCATGCCATCACCCTCTGCGCCCAGAATGTAGGCCGCACGTGCCGCAGGTTTTAGCGCGGTGAGGGTGGTTTGGGCTTCACCGGCAGCGCCATAGACCCAGATGTCCATGGCTTTTAGCTCTTCAATGGCGCGCACCAGATTGGTGGCATGCACGATGGGAACAGACTCCATGGCGCCACTGGCCGCCTTGGCCACCACCTCGTTAAGCGGCGCAGCCCCGTCTTTCGGTACGATCACGCAGTCCGCACCAAAGGCATCTGCGGAGCGCAGACAGGCGCCAAAATTATGCGGGTCGGTGATGCCGTCGAGCACCAGCACCAGAGGGGGATGTTCCAAATGCGCCAGCAGGTCTTGAGCACTGACAAGGGCGGGCAATTCGCTTACCATGGCCACCACCCCCTGATGTCGGCCCGAAGGTGCCATGCCATCTAAGCGGGCGCGTGGCACTTTGTGCACGGTGATGGCCTGGGCAGTGGCCAGCTCCAGTAGTTTAGTGAGACGTGCGTCTTCACGCTCGGAGGAGCAGTAAATGCTGCCCACTGAGTCCGGGTGTCGTTTCAGTCTGGCGGTGACCGCGTGAAAACCAATGAGGGGGGTAAGTTTTGCCACAGGATAAAAATCAAAAACTATAAATAAAAAAACCCTGCCCGATTGCTCAGGCAGGGTTCTTGGTGAGGCTTAAAAATTACTTGCTGCCTTTAACTTCAACATCAACACGGCGGTTAGGAGCCAAGCAAGCGATCAGGGCTTTCTTGTCTTTCATGTCGCATTTCACACCAGGAACTGGGGAGGTTTTGCCCATGCCCAAGGTTTCAATTTTGTCTTTAGGCACGCCTTTGGACGCCAGATAAGCAGCCACTGCGGCGGCACGCTTCTCAGAGAGCTTCTGGTTGTACTGTTGGCTGCCCATCATGTCAGTGTGGCCAGTGACCAGTACGAGCTCTAACTTGCTGATTTCTTTGAGCTTGCCAATGACTTCGCGGTCGATCACGGCCATGCCGTCAGGCTTCAACACTGCCTTGTTGGAGGCAAACAGGGCCTTGGAGGCCAAAGAGATTTTCTGTGCCACAGGCGCAGGAGCAGGGGCTGCTGGCTTAGCTGGAGCAGGAGCCGCTGCAGGAGCTGCCGCTGGTGCTGGGGCAGCTGGGGTAACTTTGGCTGGAGCAGGAGCGGGCGCAGGCGCTGGAGCCGCTTTTTTCACCAAGTCTGGATCGCACTCAGCCAAGGCCATGGCTGGGGTCCAGTACCCTGTACGCCAGCACAGGTTACAGGTGGCGTTATTGGTGCCATAACGACCAGAACGCACCACGTTGTTGTTGGGGGCGCCAGTGGCAGACAGAACGTAGCCGCTATTGGCAGGGTTGGCTTGCGCAAAGGCAACGCCCTGGACCATGACCAAGGCAATGGCAGCGCCCGCGATATTTTGCAAGCTGAGGTGCAATTTCATAAATACTCCAGTTTGAGATGTGTTGAGTTACAAAGCAGTGATGATTA
>JBDKJU010000236.1:0-5088 GCA_039796435.1 Pseudomonadota bacterium
AAATTCGTCGCGGTTATAGGCGATGCCACCACCTGATCCCCCTAAGGTAAATGAGGGGCGAATCACCACCGGAAAGCCGACGGTGGCCTGCACCGCTTGCGCCTCTTCCAGACTATGCGCAATGCCTGAGCGCGCGGAACCAAGACCAATCTTGGTCATCGCCTCTTTAAATTTCAAACGGTCCTCTTCCTTGTCAATCGCATCGGGAGACGCGCCGATGAGCTTGACTTGATACTTGTTCAGCACCCCGTGTTTGTTCAAATCCAGCGCACAGTTGAGTGCCGTTTGCCCGCCCATGGTGGGCAAAATCGCGTCTGGTTTTTCTTTGGCAATGATGCTTTCCACCACTTGCCAAGTAATGGGTTCTATGTAGGTCACGTCCGCCATATTCGGGTCGGTCATGATGGTGGCGGGGTTAGAGTTCACCAGTATGACTCGGTAGCCCTCTTCACGCAAGGCCTTACAGGCTTGCGCTCCGGAATAGTCGAACTCGCAGGCCTGACCAATCACGATAGGGCCTGCACCGATGATGAGTATGGAGTGGATGTCAGTACGTTTGGGCATAGGGTTTATCTTTGGTTTATCTTATTGGTTTTTTTGTTTAGTGGTTGATTTCATCGAGGCTTAGATGTTCAAGATGCTTGACATCAGCAAAGCGCACTACCTGCCAGCCTTGTGTGTGCGTGAAACTAAACTCGTTGATACCGCAATTTGGCACTTGCCAGGTACGCAAGGCTGTGATCGGCAATTGATTGATTTCACGCCACCACGCACTCACCACGCCACCGTGCGTGAACAGGGCAATGCTGCGCACCCCCTCCTGACTGGCATGGGCACAGTGTTCATGCATGGCAGCCACGGTTCTGGTCTGAACCTGTCTGCGCGACTCACCGCCACCAGGCTGAAAATCAGCGTCACCACTGCTGTAGCGGGCGTACTCCTCGGGCGCCTCTGTGCGCCACTCTTTAAAGGTCTTGCCCTGCACGCTGCCAAAGTCTTGCTCACGCAGCCGTTCGTCAAATTGCATGTCGGAGGTAAATGCCGACGCTGTTTGCACACAACGCAACAGCGGGCTGGAAATAACCCGTTCGATGTGCAGACCACGCAATGACTCAGCCAGTGCGCGAGCCTGCGCCTGACCATTGCTATTCAGACTGGTGTCCATACGGCCTTGTACACGGCCTGCACGATTCCAATCAGTTTCTCCGTGCCTGATCACCAACACTTGCATGCTCACACCCCGGCTTTGTGCTTGCTCATGAGAGCGGCGAACTGCGCGAACAAAATCTCAATATCATGCGGGCCCGGGCTGGCCTCTGGATGCCCTTGAAATCCGAATGCAGGGGCATCGCTCATCTCCAGCCCTTGCACGGTGCCATCAAACAATGACACATGCGTGACACGCATATTTGCTGGCAGACTTTGGGCATCCGTGGCGAAACCGTGGTTTTGCGACGTGATGTAGACACGACCAGTGCGCACATCTTTCACCGGATGATTGGCGCCATGATGACCGGTGCGCATTTTCATGGTTTTAGCACCTGCGGCAAGAGACAAAATTTGATGGCCCAGACAAATACCAAACACGGGAATTTTTTTGTCCAAGAATGTTTTGGTGGCGGCAATGGCGTAAGCACAGGGTTCGGGATCGCCGGGGCCATTTGACAAAAACACCCCATCAGGACGCATCGCCAGCACTGTTTCGGCAGAGGTTTGCGCTGGCACCACGGTGATATCACAGCCCTGTTTGGCCAGTAAACGCAGGATATTGTGCTTGGCGCCAAAATCATACGCCACGACTTTATATTTTTTTTCTGGCATGTCTGTGAAGCCTTCGCCTAAGGCCCACACGCTGCTGGTCCAGGGATATTCTTCAGTGCAGCTCACCACTTTGGCCAAATCCTGACCCGTCATGCTTGGCGCGGCTTTGGCGGCGGCCACTGCCGTGGCGATATCTGCATCGGTCAGATTGTCTTTGGCCAGAATACAGCCATTTTGCGCCCCTTCCTCACGCAGCACGCGAGTGAGCTGACGGGTGTCAATATCGCTAATGGCGCAAATGTTGCGCTCGCGCAGCCAAGCGTCTAGTGCCTGCTCACTGCGGAAATTTGACACCACCATGGAGTGATCACGCATGATGAGCCCAGTGGCAAACACACGCTCTGCTTCTTTGTCTTCGGCATTGGTGCCAACGTTGCCAATATGGGGGTAGGTCAAGGTCACCATCTGCCCAGCGTAGCTTGGGTCGGTCATGATCTCCTGATAACCGGTCATGGCCGTGTTAAACACCACTTCTCCGCAAGCCAGACCCAGAGCCCCAACACTTTTGCCTTTAAAAACCGCGCCATTTGCCAGAACCAGAACGGCCGGTGTGACAGCGGGTAAAAGTGAGGGCGTCGCGTTGCTCATGGGTATTTTCTCTGTTTTTGATGGTCGCAAAAAAGCCCCCAAATCAGGCGTATGCAAGCTTTATCGGTAGGCGTAGCAAGCGCAGCGTTAAGCGGGGGCGTTAGTGTGCGCCATTATAGCGGAATTCAGTCTTTCAGCATAGTGCCGCGACAGCGCTTGGCCCCGCAACGACAGACATAGCCCAAGCGATGCTTTTTTGCGGTGCGCGGTGGCAAGGTCAGGGCATAGTCATACACCAGTTCTGTGCCTGCCTTAATGGCTTTTTTGGCCTGTATCCACACCCGCTCATGCTCGTCTTCTATGGTTTCACAATTGGGTGCGCAGGAGTGGTTGATGTAACGCGCCGCATTGCCTCGGCGCGCCCCGTCAATCACCAAGCCACTGTCTAGCGCCATGATAAAGGTGTGGTAGGGGTCAATCGGGTCTTCAATCAAATGCTCGGCTGCCTCTTCCCAAGAGCAGCGCAAACCCTTGTATTCCAGTATGGCGGTGCCCTTGGGGATATCAGTCTTGGCGTACAGGCCTCGACCGTGAACCGGGGATTTTTTGATGGTGTACAGGCTCATGTATGAATGCCGTTAAAAAATAAATCAATGACGATCTCTGCGTATTGCTCGTGACTGAGGCTGCCATTGGGTTTCAGCCAAGTAAAACTCCAGTTCATCATACCAAACAAGGCCATGGTCCGGGCCTGCGCATTTTTTTCTGCACACTTGAGCTCTTCTGCACACCATTTATTCACGGTCTTGACGATGTGTGCCTGACCTTTGATAATGGGGTCGGCCACTGCCTTAGGCAAATGGTGGGTATCATTGAGCAACACTTTTAGCGCTGCCTGTGCCTGCGCATAAGCGCCTAAATACAGCCGCACCACTGCTTTAATTTTATCGCGGGCATTTTTTTCTTCATTGGCTTGTTCAAGCAGAGACTGCAGGCTATGCACTTGCTCATTCAAACAGGCAGTCAATAAATCTGCCTTGCTGGCAAAGTAGTGATAGAGCAATGACTTGGACACCTCCGCGCGTTCGGCAATCAGGTTCATCGAGGTAGCGAGATAGCCAAGGTCAGCAAACAGCTGTATCGCCACTTGTTCAATTTGCTCTTTAACGCTCGTCATAGCTCACACACACAGCCGCGCTGCTCGGGTGCGACTGGCAGGTAAGCACAAACCCTTGCGCCATCTCGGCCTCTTGCAAAGTGAAATTCGCATCCATGTGCACGGTTCCGCGCAACACTTTGGCCCTACAGGTGCAACACACGCCCGCTTTGCAGGCATAAGGCAAGGGCAAACCTGCTGCCAAGCCTGCGTCCAGCACACTCTGGCCCGCCTGCAGAGGCACCTGTCTGGTGGCTCCATCCACCACGATCTCTATCCACTCTTGTTTGCTTGTCAGCGAGTCGCCAGAAACAGGTCGTGACACGGTGGCCTTGGGTCTTTGCACCCCGAAACGTTCAATGTGTATTTTTTCCTTGGCGACCCCGAGGGTATGCAATGCCTGCTCTGTTGCCTCCATCATGGGCGCTGGGCCACAAACAAAAAACTCATCAAATTGCTGATGCGGGATAACCGTGCTTAGCAGTTGCAGGCAACGCTCCTGATCTAGCTGGCCATGAAATAACGGAATGTCTTGTGGTTCGTCTGACAACACGCTAATCAAATGCAGTCGGGTCAGGTATTGATTTTTTAGTCCGGCCAACTCTTCCAAAAACATCATGTCGGCCATGCGTCGATTGCCATACACCAGGGTGCAGGTGCTGTGCGCCTGCATGGCCAGCACTGCCCGGATAATCGACAATATTGGGGTAATGCCAGAGCCTCCTGCAAACAGACAGAGCTTTTGTGCATCATCAACCGTGTTGAGCCCACTATAAAAACGCCCGTCCGGGGTGAGCACTTTCAGCGCATCTCCCTCTCGCAGAGTGTTGTGTATCCACTGAGAAAAAACGCCTTGTGCAACCGCTTTGATACCCACCCGCAATTGCCCTGTCAGCTCATACTGAGCAGGCGACACGCACAAAGAATACGAACGTCTGAGCGTTTGCCCTGCTATGTCTGCTTCAAAGCTGATGAACTGGCCTTGGGTAAAACGATAAGCCGGGCGCAAAGCCAAAGGCACATCAAAGCTAATGGCCATGGCATCGTTGGTAAGATGCTCTATCCTTGCCACTTTGAGTAGGTGCAGCTGGGGGGTGCTCATATGGTTTTGATCACTTCAAAAGGTTCTAGGCAACTGGTGCAACGATACAGCGCTTTGCAAGAGGTACTGCTAAATGCCGAGAGCAATTCACTTTGTTTCGAAGCACAACGCGGACAATTCAGGCGCGGATGAAAATGCACGGCCTGTATGCCCACGGTCTCGTTGCTGTTCTGGCTGTCCCGGCACTCTTGACGTTTGGCGGGGGGCACGATGCCTGCGGCCAAGAGCTTTGCCTGTCCCGCCGGGCTGATCCAGTCGCTGCTCCAAGCGGGGGATAATTTTTGCTTCACGGTGATGCTCTTATTGGTGAGCGACTGTAAGGCGTGCACAGCCTCTGACTGCATCTGCTCCATGGCCGGACAGGCAGAAAATGTGGGAGTCAAAGTCACCTCCAAAGCCTCTTGGGTCTCTACCACTGCCCGCACTATGCCCAGGTCGACGATAGAGACATAGGGCATTTCTGGGTCAAGTACTTGCGCCA
>JBDKJU010000237.1:0-3494 GCA_039796435.1 Pseudomonadota bacterium
CATCAAAGTGTTTGGGATAAATCATGTTTCACGTGAAACATTACTAAAAGGGGATGAATACATAGGTCTTTTTCTAGAAGCACAATTTTAACTTTGTGCGTAAACTGGAACATTCACTTGAAAGCAAATGATGTCTATACCACCATTTTCGGGACTGAGCGCATGCGTGCAAGACTCAGCAGATGCTTGGCGCGATAACACCCAGAGTCCAGACATTCCCGCTGGCTTGTCGGAGGTGAAGAATAAGTTATCGGGTATGCGTGCAAAATTACCCGCTATTTATCAACAAAGCTTCTTTGACCCATTGATGCGCACATTAGACTCGCTCACCGCGGACGAGTGGGCTAAGCCAAATTGGCATGATTTTTTGAGAGATTTGGTGCAGGCGGTGATTCAGCAGGCCGAGAATTTTGAACCAATAGCCACGGATGCATTTCAAGAGCTCATATCAGATATTTATGACGGATTTTTGAGTGCTGAGGACAGAGCACAGGTGAAGTTGCCTGACTTTTCTACCCTGCCCCCATTGGTGCGCTGGGGGTCGCCACAGCTGGGGCCTTATACCTATGCGGTGGGAGATTGGATGGCAGATCTTGGTTTTGGTGCGGGTTTAGTTAGCCTGCCGCCGGCCAATAGCAAAAAAGGTTTAATGGCATGGGCGACGCTTCCACATGAAACGGCAGGACATGATGTGCTTGGAGCGGATAAAGGTCTGTCGAAAGAGCTGGAAGCAAAAGTTAAAGCGGCATTGCTTCATCAGGGCGTGGACATGGCAAAGTATTGGGCTGCTTGCATTAACGAAGCTGCTGCTGATGTACTGGGCGTGCTCAATGCGGGCCCGGCCGCCGCCATTGGCTTAATCGCATATTTTCGTGGCATTAGTTTGTCCGTAGGTCATGGCGCGCATTTAGACCCAATTGGAGAAGCGGAAGATACACATCCGGCAGACTTAGCCCGCGCCTATCTGGCGGCGGCTTCTTTAAGAGTGCTCCACTTCACTGAAAAAAATGAGTGGGCAAGGCGCATAGAGGCAGAGGCAGATGCCGAGCCGGGGAATATGGTTTTGGCAGGTAAGGCGTACACGCGTGCGCAGGTGAAAAAGGCGGTTAAAACGGTGGTGAAGGTGGTATTGCAAACCCCGATGCTGGCTTTGGAAAATCATCGTTTTGATCAAATTCAGAATTGGAAAAATACCGATGAAGAGATTGTGGCCGCCATTCGTGGTCACTTGCTTGCGGGTAGCAAGTTGGCAGCAGATTTAAAACCCACAGCATACGCCACGCATGTCATGGCGGCAGCGGTAATGAACGCGGTCTTTGCTACGCAAAGTCCACAAGCGGCGTTTGCTCACATGCTGCCTATGCTGAAGCAAATGCATGATGACAATCCATCTTGGGGACCTATATTTCTGCGCCATCCGGGTAATTTGCGTCGGCATTATTTTGTTGCCGCGCGGGCGGAGAATCATGTTTCACGTGGAACCAATGCCGCAGTGAGAAACAAGCAAAAAAAGCAAGAAAGTAAAAGCTAGGGCGTAAAATGCGACTTTATAACGAAGCGCTAAATTATGTCTATACGTCCATTTCATCTTGCTTTTCCAACTCATGATTTAAATATAGCGCGCGATTTTTATTTAGGTAAGCTAGGCTGTAAAGAGGGACGCAGTTCGGCTCACTGGGTGGATTTCGATTTTTACGGACACCAGATAGTGGCGCATCTGTCACCTGAGTCCTGCTCTATGGCGCGTACCAGCGAGGTTGATGGTGATAATGTGCCGATTCGTCACTTTGGCGTGGTACTCACCATGGTTGACTGGCAGATGTTGGCAGACCGCCTACAGCAGCAACAGCAAGAGTTTGTGATAGAGCCTCATATACGCTTTAAAGGTGAACCAGGGGAGCAGGCCACTATGTTTTTTTTAGACCCATCAGGTAATGCACTAGAGTTCAAGGCATTTGAAAATATCGACAGCTTATTTGCTAAATAAATTGACGAAATGAATACCTTGCCTATTTCTTACCAAGATGTTGTCGCTGCAGCCGAGCGACTCAGGGGCGTCGCCCACCGCACACCGATATTTCGTTCACGTACCTTAGACAAGATATTGGGCTGTGAGGTGTTTTTAAAGGCAGAAAATTTGCAACGTGGCGGGGCATTTAAATTTCGTGGTGCCTATAACGCCATCAGCGCCCTGAGCCATGCTGAGCGCGCTAAGGGCATTTGTGCGTACTCCTCGGGCAATCATGCCCAAGCAGTTGCACTGTCAGCACAGCTCTTGGGCACTCGTGCCGTGATAGTCATGCCAGCGGATTCACCGCAGCTTAAGCTGGATGCCACGCGTGGTTATGGCGCTGAAGTGGTCACCTATGACCGCTACACCGAGAGTCGTGAAGACATTGCCGCACGTTATACCAAAGAGCGTGGCATGGTGCTTGTACCGCCCTTTGAACATCCACTGGTGATGGCAGGGCAGGGCACCTGTGCCATGGAAATTTTGGAGGATGTCCCGGATTTAGATGCCTTGATTGTGTGCACTTCCGGTGGTGGATTTTTATCTGGCTCCGCCACCGCTGTTAAAGGCAAAACCCCCAACATCTTGGTGTATGGCTCCGAGCCTGAAACAGCCGATGACACCAAGCGCTCCATGCTGGCTGGTCATCCAGTGGGGGAGGGCGTGCCCAGCACTATTTGCGATGGCTTGCAAACCACTCGCCCGGGGGACATGACCTTTGCCGTGAATAAAGCCTTGGTCACAGATATTTTGTTGACCTCAGACACAGAAGTATTGACGGCCATGAAATTCATGTTTGAACGCCTCAAACTCGTGGTTGAGCCCTCGGGAGCAAACGCACTTGCCGCATTAATGAGTAATCGCTCACTCTTTAGCAATAAGCGGGTGGCTGTCACATTATCTGGTGGCAATATTGATCTTGCCCGCTTTATTCAACTCTTGCACAATGTCTAAATTACCAGTCTTGTTTATTGGTCATGGCTCGCCTATGAATGCCATTGAAGATAATGCCTACCGCCGCAGTTGGCAGAGTCTGGGGCAAGAATTTGGGGAAGGCAAAAAATGGACAAGACCCAAGGCCATATTGTGCGTGTCAGCGCATTGGCTGACGCGCATTCCTGCGTTTACCAGTGAGCATCATCCACGCACCATTCATGATTTTGGCGGCTTTCCCAAAGAATTGTTTGCACAACAATACCCTGCGTCTTCTTCAGCCATATTGGCAGAAGCCTTGGCAAAATTAAATGCTGTGCCAGATGGGGGGCAATGGGGCTATGACCACGGAGCCTGGTCAGTGCTTTTGCCTATGTTTCCCAAGGCCGATATTCCTCTTACACAGCTTTCCATTGCCATGCTTTATACCAATGCCCAGCATTGGGCGCTAGGGCAAAGTCTGGCACCACTGCGCGAGCAAGGTGTGCTTATCGTCGCTAGTGGTAACGTGGTGCACAATCTGGGCATGATGCGTCCAAATACCAATTAT
>JBDKJU010000238.1:0-3684 GCA_039796435.1 Pseudomonadota bacterium
AGCTAAAGCCTGATGTGGCCAATCAGATCGCCGATAAATTTATCGAGAAAGACAAAGTGGCCTTGGTCACGGGCGTGACTTTTTCCAACATCATGTTGGCGGTGCATAAAAAAATTACCGATGCCAACATTTTTTTAATTGGCTCGACTGCCGGTCCTGCCCCGATTGCAGGCGCGTCCTGCTCACCCTATCAGTTCATCACCTCTTGGCAAAATGACATGCAAGCCGAAGTGGTGGGTGAGTATGCCCGCTTGCGGGGGTTTAAGCGTGTGGTGGCTCTGGCATCCAACTATCAGGCCGGGAAAGATTTTATTGCCGGTTTTAAACGTAATTTCAAAGACCCTTTGCTGGCCGAGATTTATACCCCCTTGGCACAAATGGATTACTCAGCCGAGTTGGCGCAGATTGAGGCGCAGAAACCGGATGCCTTATATTTTTTCTATCCCGGCGCCGTGGGGGTCAGTTTTATCAAGCAGCTGGCCCAAAGCTCTCTGGCAGGTAAGGTGACTATCTTGTCCAGCTCCAGCATTGATGCCACCACTTTACGTGGCATGGGTGAAATGGCCATGGGGGCTTATGCAGGTACCTTCTGGGCGCAAGATTTTCGCAATGAAGTCAGCCGTAAATTTGTCGCTGATTTCGAGGCCAAATATGGGCGCATCCCGTCGCAATTTGCGGCACAATCTTACGATGCCGCATTGCTCATCGATTCGGCTTTGAAGAAAGCAGCAGGGCGGGTGGACGACAAAAAAGCCCTGCAGGCGGCTCTGAAGGCTGCTGACTTTGCTTCTGTGCGCGGCAAACTGGTATTTGGCAGCAATCATTTTCCGGTGCAGGACATGTACATCTTGCAGGTGGACAAAGACAACAAGGGCAGGGTCAACTTGAAAACGGTAGGCAATATATTGCCAGCACATGCGGACTTTTATGCAAAAGAATGCAAAATGCGGGCACTGTGACACGCGCTAAAATCGGCGTTAAAGATTCCATATTTATTAAGGAGACATGATGTTTAAACGTACTATTCATCGCCTTGCATTGGCTGTGGCAGTTGCTGGCGCCATGGCTGTGCAGGCACAATCCCCCGTGCGCATTGGCTTTGTGGGAGAACTCTCGGGGCCACAAGGCGCTCTTGGGCAAGACCAATACGATGCATTCATGATGCTGGTGGAGGCCAACGGTGGCAAGCTTGGCGGCGTGCCGGTGCAGATTTTCAAAGAAGACAGCCAGCTCAAGCCCGATGTGGCCAATCAGGTGGTGGACAAGCTGTTGGAAAAAGACAAGGTGCAGATCATCACTGGGGTGACTTTTTCCAACATCATGATGGCGGTACACAAAAAGATCACTGACAAGGGCGTGTTTTTGATCGGCTCGAATGCGGGGCCATCGCCTATCGCTGGCGCTGCTTGCTCACCCTATCAGTTCATCACCTCCTGGCAAAACGATAACCAGGCTGAAGTGGTCGGGCAATACGCCACGAACATGGGTTACAAGAACGTGATTGGCATGGCCCCCAACTATCAGGCAGGCAAGGATTTTGTGGCTGGTTTCAAGCGTTATTTCAAAGGCAATTTGGCTGACGAGATTTACACCACTTTGAATCAAGTGGACTACTCCGCCGAGTTGGCACAAGTGGCCTCTAAAAATCCGGACGCGATTTATGTGTTCTACCCTGGCGGTATGGGCGTGAATTTTGCCCGTTCTTTTGCACAGTCCGGTCTGAAGGGCAAAGTGGTGATGCTGTCTACTTCTACTTTGGATGGCAGTACTCTGCCCGCCTTGCAAGATGCGGCCTTGGGCGGTCGTTCGGGCACTTTTTGGGGCCCGGATTTTGCCAATCCTGTGAGCCAGAAATTTGTGGCGGATTTTGAGGCCAAGTACAAGCGCATTCCTTCCCAATACGCGGCACAGTCATACGACGCGGCCCTGTTATTGGACTCCGCCTTAGGCAAGGTCAAGGGCAATGTGGAGGATAAAAAGGCTTTCCAGGCTGCCTTGAAAGCGGCTGATTTCAAATCCCTACGTGGCAATTTCAAATTTGGCGAAAATCATTTCCCGATTCAAGACATGTATATGTTTGAAGTAGCCAAAGATGCCAAAGGTCGAGTGAACCTCAAAACCCTTGGCAAGGCTTTGTCAGCGCATGTGGATGCCTACGCGCCGCAGTGCAAGATGAAATCCCTTTAACGCATAGTTTTACATCAAACAAGGTTCTGCGGAACCTTGTTTTTTTATATGAGTACCACTTTAGTTTTCACTCAGTTTTTAAATGGCCTGCAGTTGGGCGTACTGTTGTTTTTGATGGCGGCAGGGCTCACCCTGGTGTTTGGCATCATGAACTTTGTCAATCTGGCGCATGGGGCTTTGTACATGATGGGCGCGTATCTCGCTGCCGCCACCTTTGCCAAAACCAATTCTTTCGTGCTGGCCGTCCTCGCTGCCTCCTTGGGCGCCGCCTTCATTGGTTGGCTGTTGGAGCAAGTGGCACTAAAAAAACTGTATGAGCGCGACCATCTTGACCAAGTGTTGGCCACTTTTGGCTTGATACTGTTCTTCAACGAAGTGGTGCGCATTATCTGGGGGCCTTCGGCGGTGTTTACCCAAATACCAGAGGGTCTGTCGCAGCTGATTGACATTGCCGGATTTAATTATCCCGCCTACCGTGGTCTGATCATTTTGGTGGGCCTCTTGGTGGCGCTGGGTTTGTATCTGCTTATTCAAAAAACCCGGGTGGGCATGCTGATACGCGCCGGGGCCAGTAACGCCAGCATGGTCTCGGCTCTGGGCGTCAACATCAAATTGCTCAACACGGCAGTATTTTGTCTTGGTATTGCCTTGGCCGGTCTGGCGGGAGCTATGGCTGGGCCCATATTGTCGGTGCAACCAGGCATGGGCGACAATATTTTGATTCTCACCTTGGTGGTCATCATCATCGGTGGACTTGGCTCTATTCGGGGCGCCATATTTGGCGCACTCATCGTGGGTGTGGTGGATACCTTGGGGCGCATTTTTTTACCCATTGTGTTTCGTACCATGTTTGAACGCAGCACTGCCGACGCCATGGGGCCGGCGATTGCCTCAATGTTGATCTATCTGCTCATGGCCGTGGTGTTGGCGGTGAAGCCCAATGGTTTGTTTCCGGCGCAAAAATGAAAATCACTCCTCGCTTTGTTTTTGCCGCCTTGTTTGTGCTGGCTTTTCTGTGTCTGCCCTTGTACGCCAAGTGGATGGACAGCAGCTATTACTTGTCTCTGGGCTCACGCATCTTGGTGTACAGCTTGGCCGCCATCGGCCTTAACTTAATCTTGGGTTTTGGTGGCTTGGTCAGCCTGGGGCATGCGATGTACATGCTGATTGGCGCTTATGCGGTGGGGCTTTTGGCGCACCACGGCATACACAGTGCCTATGCGCATTTATTGGCGGCCGTGGCAGTGACCTTGCTGGTGGCCGTGCCAGTGGGTTGGGTGTGTCTGCGCACCACGGGCATGGCATTTATCATGATTACTTTGGCATTTGCACAGATGCTGTTCTTTGTGTTCGTATCGCTCAAAAAATATGGTGGTGACGATGGGCTCACCATCAGTGCCCGCTCTGATTTTGCTTTTATCGATATAGCCCAGCCCATGGTCTTGTATTACTTGCTCTTGTTTCTGGTGTTGGTGACCTTGGCGCTGGTGGCCAGAT
>JBDKJU010000239.1:0-6711 GCA_039796435.1 Pseudomonadota bacterium
ACTGACGCATGTCAGTGGTTTTATGAATGTGTGCAATGTCATGTGGTGCTCAAACCCAAAGCCGGTGACTGCTGCGTCTATTGCTCATACGGCACTGTCGCTTGCCCACCAATTCAAGAGAACGGTCGCGGAAGCTGTTGCTAAGTAATACCTTAGCTACCTAAGCTTAGATACTGATGCCGACAGTAGCACGCTGCCCCACTACCGTACACCATCTTTCGTACACACAACCACTCTCACCCTACAATCAGACCATAAACACCTAAGGAGACACCTTGAAAGCTAAGCATCTTGCCCTCTTGGGGCTGCTCGCTACCGCCACGCTCATGTCCACCGCAAAGGCGGCTTGGCCTGACGACAAGCCCATAGAAATCGTTGTGGGCTATGCGCCAGGAGGGGGCACTGACCTGATGGCGCGCAAGCTCTTTCCCTTGGTGCAAAAACGCTTGGGCCCCAAGGCGCAATTTGTGGTGGTGAACAAGGCTGGAGCTTCGGGAGAAATTGGCAATGCCTATGTGGCCAAGGCAGCACCTGATGGCTATACGCTGGGCATCGTCAATGTGCCCCCCACTCTTTATCTGCCCATGATTCGCAAAACCCAGTACCAATGGGAAGACCTGCAACTCGTTGCCCGCATCGTGGATGACCCCAGCGTGCTTGTCACCCGCAGCGACAGCAAATTTGATTCATTTCAAGCCGTGCTTGCAGAGGCCAAGAAGAACCCCAAAACAGTGACCATAGGCCACAATGGTGAAGGCAGCAACGGTGACCTCATCATGCAGATGCTGCGCAGTGAGTTGGGGGTGGAATTCAATGGGGTACCCTACAAGGGCACTGGCCCGCAAAAAATTGATGTGCAAGGTGGGCACACGCCCTTGGGCACGGTGACCGTGGGTGAAATACCCGAACTGCACAAAGGGGTCAAGGTCGGGCAAGCCGGGTTGGCTGGTCTTAAGGCCTTGGTGCAGTTCAGTGAAAAACGCTCGCCGTCCATGCCTGATGTTCCCACCACGCTAGAGCTTGGGCTTAAAGTGACCATGTCATCAGAGCGTGGACTAGGTGCGCCCAAAGGCGTGCCAGAGAGCATCATCAAGCGTCTAGAGGCCGCCATCGCCGAGACTTTGCGAGACCCAGAGTTTCTTGCTTCGTCGGCCATTGACGCGCCGGTCATTGCCTTTTTGTCTGGCTCGGCTTGGGCGAAGTCATTGGAGCACAATCGCTTGGCCCTCAAAAAAATAGCGCTAGGCAATGCGCGCTAATTCGTGCTCTGCGCAAGTTTCGCCCGCCTAGCCCCCTCTAAATGGTTGCGCATCAGGTTGGCCGCTTGCACCAAGTCTTGTGCCGCAATGGCCTGCAAGATCGCGAGGTGTTCCTGCGCTTGGTGTTGCCTAGGCTTGCGTTTCTGCGCTTGCTGGTACTCAAGCAATCGTCTTTGCTGATTGATGCGTTTGATTGACTGCAGGATAAAGCGATTGCCCGACCAGTGCGCCAGAGTTTCGTGAAAGCGGCTGTTGGCCTCAAACAACTCTATTGCCGTCATGGTTTTGTAGCCACCGGCCACGATATATTCCTGCTCTTTTTGTCTGGCCGCCAACTCTTCGCAGTTGCAACGAAACATGGGGCTCAACAAGCCAATAGGCTCAACAGCTTGGCGAAAAAGATAGCTTTCGGCATAGGCCTCGCCAGTGTCAATCATGGGGCTGAAACACCAGCCATGCCCTACTTTTTGTTCCACCATGCCTTCTAGTGACATGCGCGCCAATACCTTGCGCAAACTGCCGCGCGCAACCTCATAACGGCGCATCAATTCATTCTCGCTGACCTCGTCGTGCAATCGTCCAAGCCGTCGATCTTCGGCAATCTGCAAATACAAGGGGTCATCGGGCTGGCGTTCCAGACTGTTGGCGATATCGTCCCACTTCTTAGCCGCTATGGCCAAGGTATAGCCACGGTGCACACTTTGCGTGAGCAAGCCCTTTTCTGCCAGATAACGCAGAGCCACTTGCACCGGCGAACGCGAAGTGCCAATCTGCTCTGCCAACTGTTGTTCGGTGAGGTGATGGCCGCGCGGCCACTGCGCACGCCTGACCAGGGCCACAATTTCCCGCACCACCTTGGTTTGCAGTGTCGAGAGTGCGGGATTTTTTTTTGCGGCTGTGTGCTTCACCTTAATCTAATTTGATATTCAATTGTTTGATAAGTTTAGACCACTCAAGATTTTCTCTTTGTATCAACTGTGCAAACTCCGCCGGGGTCGAGCCAACAGCACGGGTCAGGCCAGCATTGAGGCGTTCGATGGTAAGCGGGTTTTTCAAGGCGTGCAGGGCAGCAGCATTGATTTTTTGAATGATCTGTGTGGGCGTATGCTGCGGCAACACCAAACCAAACCAAGAAGAAAACTCATAGCCCTTCACCCCGCTCTCAGCCACCGTGGGCACCTCTGGCAGGGCCTGGCTGCGCTGTGCCCCTGTCACCGCTAGGGCGCGTAATTTACCGGCACGAATATGCGGCAGCACCGCCAAGGGAAAAGCGACAATGCTCTCTATCTGCCCGCCCAGGGCACTGGCAATAGCCGCGCCACCTCCCTTGAAAGGCACATGAGTCAGGTCAATGCCAGCCATGCGCTTGAGCATTTCGCCTGCTAGATGATTGGCACTGCCACTGCCTGCGGAACCATAGTTGATGCTGCCAGGGCTTTTTCGCGCCAGACCGATCAGCTCGGACAGATTGTTGGCTTTCACAGAGGGGTAGACACAGATAATCAAGTCCACCGAGGCCAAGTGTGACACCGGGGCCAGCTGCTCCACGCTATAGCCGGGATTGGCATACAAATGCGGGTTAAAGGCCATGGTGCCTTGGTTGACAAAGGTCAGCGTGTGGCCATCGGCCAAGGCCTTTGCTCCGGCAGCCGTGCCAATATTGCCCGCCGCGCCACCACGATTATCAATGACTAGGGGCTGTCCTAAATATTCCTGCATCGCCCCTTGTAAGAGCCGACAAAAAGCATCTGCATCACCTCCGGCTGGCTGCGGCACAATGAAGTTGATGGGTTTACTGGGGTAACTCTGTGCGAGCAATTTCGGGCTGAGCATCAAGGCGGTGCCGCCTTGCAACAGAGTTCTGCGTAAATGATTCATATTGCCTCGTTTAAGAAATGAAAAAAGAGTAAAATGTTTTTTGTGATTATATAAAACAATTTATTATTTTATTGATTTTTTTCATTTACTGAAACTGTATGAACCAGAAAGACACAGCAGCGAATACGCTGGCAGACACACAGGCACTCGCTGGTACTGACTTGCGTTATTACGATGTGCGACGAAAAATAGACTCTCTCGTCCCTGATGGTTTTAAGCACATGCCTTACCTATGCCGCGTGTTTGCTGAAAATATTCTGCGCCATCAAGCAGACGGCGCCCTTAAAGATCAGCATTTGCTCACTCTGGCCCACCGCCACCACGACCGAGATTTCCCCTTTCATCCCGCGCGCGTCGTGCTGCAAGACCTGCTGGGAACGCCAGCCTTGGTGGACCTAGCAGGTATGCGTGATGCCGTGGCCGAGGCCGGAGGCGACCCCTCTCGCGTCAACCCTAAAGTGCCCACCGTGCTGGTGGTAGACCACTCCCTCAATGTTGAGGTAGATGGTCGTGTCACCGATGCACTGGCCCACAATATGCGCGCTGAACAAAATAAAAACCAAGAGCGTTTTGAGTTTTTGTCCTGGTGCCAACAGGCTTTTGACAACCTGACTGTGCTGATGCCGGGCAGCGGCATACTGCACCAAATCAATATCGAAAAACTATCGCCGCTGATACAGCACCAAGATGGGCTCGCCTACCCTGACAGTCTGGTGGGCACTGACAGCCACACCACCATGATTGATGCTCTGGGCGTGGCTGCCTGGGGGGTGGGCGGTTTGGAGGCGGAGTCGGTGATGCTTGGTCGGGCGGTGTGGCTGCGTCTGCCAGAGATCGTCAAAGTCAATCTGCACGGCAAGGCGGCGCAAGGGGTGCACGCCACCGACTTGGTGTTGTCTATTACTGAGTTCATGCGCACACAAAATGTGGTGGGCGCGATGCTCGAATTTCATGGTGAGGGCGTCGCCTGTCTGTCACTGGCTGACCGCGCCACTATCGCCAATATGGCTCCTGAGTTTGGTGCCACTGCCGCCATGTTTGCCATAGACCAACGCACCCTCGACTATTTGCTGATGACAGGTCGCAGCGTTGAACAAGTGTCGCTGGTGCGGCACTATGCCGAGGCACAGGGCCTGACCTTGACCGCACTGGCAGAAGCACACTACGACCGCGTACTCGACTTTGACCTCGCACAAGTAGTGGTGTGTCTGGCGGGCCCAAGTGACCCGCACCAACGTCGCCCCTTGCATGCCTTAAAAGACTTGGGCATTGCCAAAGAGGGGCCACTTCCGGAGACAGATGGCTCTCTGCCAGATGGGGCGGTGATGATTGCTGCCATCACCAGTTGCACCAATACCTCTAACCCCAGAAGCATGATTGCCGCTGGCCTGCTGGCACAAAAGGCCGTGGCCATGGGCCTTGCCAGCAAACCTTGGGTAAAGACATCGCTCGCCCCAGGCTCACAAACGGTGGCGCATTATCTTGAGGCCGCAGGCTTAATGGCCCCCTTACAGCAATTGGGATTTGCCATCATCGGGTTTGCCTGTACTTCATGCAATGGCATGTCCGGCCCCTTGGCCAAACACCTTGAAGCACAGGTGCTGGCAGAGAAAACCCACACCACCGCCGTGCTCTCGGGCAATCGTAATTTCGACGGACGTGTCCACCCCTTGGTCAAAGAGGCCTACCTTGCCTCGCCCGCCTTGGTGCTGGCCTATGCCCTTGCTGGCAGCATCCGTGTCGATATGGCACATGCACCAATTGCCAAAAGCAAAAGCGGAAAAAACATTTACCTCCGCGATATTTGGCCCAGTGATGAGGAGATAGACGCGGTGGTGGCAGTGTCGGTAAAAGCGGAGCAATTCAAGCAGGTCTACGACAAGATTTTTGCGTTTACAAAAAACAATCAAACTAAAAATGTGTCCGTGCTGTTTCCTTGGCAGGACGACAGCACTTACATCAAGCGGCCCCCCTACTGGGCAGCACAATTTTCCAGCATAGGTGGTTTCGAGCACATGCGCGCATTGGCCGTGTTGGGTGACAACATCACCACCGACCATCTCTCTCCCTCTGGCGCGATCTTGCCATATAGTGCCAGCGGAGAGTTTTTGCTCGGCAAGGGCGTGAGCGCCCAAGACTTTAACTCTTATGGCACACGCCGTGGCAATCATGTCGTGGCGGTCAGGGCCACTTTTGCCAGCCATCGTTTGAAAAACGAAATGGTGGGCAAGGAGGGTTCTTTCGCTCGTCTCATGCCCGATGATCAGATCATGCGCCTATACGAAGCAGCAGAGATTTATCTTGCACGCAAACAAAGCTTGATCATCATTGCCGGCAAAAACTATGGTGCTGGTTCTTCGCGTGACTGGGCGGCCAAGGGGGTCAAGCTCTTGGGCGTGCAGGCAGTGGTGTGTGAAAATTTTGAACGCATACACCGCACCAATCTACTGGGCATGGGCGTACTGCCTTTGACCTTCATGCCCGGAACCACGCGTAAAACGCTTGAACTTGATGGCAGTGAAATCTACCGCATTGACGATATGCCGGGTAAGCTAAGCTGTGATGCCGTATTGACCCTGCGTGTGCAAAAAACCAATGGACAGATGCTGTCTGTGCCGGTGCAGTGCGGCATCAGCACCGATGAGGAATTACACATTTATCTGGCGGGCGGCCTCTTGCCCCGCATTCACAAGGAGTACCTGCACTCATGAACCCCACCACCCTTGCCATTCCTGCCACCTACATGCGTGGCGGCACCAGTAAAGGCGTGTTTATGCTGCTTGAGGATTTGCCCTCGGCACTGCGCGAGGCAGGACCAGATCGTGATCGCCTCTTGCTGCGCCTCATCGGCAGCCCCGACCCTTATGCCCAACACATAGATGGCATGGGTGGCGCCACCTCAAGCACCAGCAAAGTGGTGTTGATCTCTAAAAGTCAGCGCCCGGATTGTGATGTGGATTATTTGTTCGGCGCCGTTGCTATTGATAAAGCGGTGATCGATTGGAGTGGCAATTGTGGCAATTTGAGCGCGGCAGTGGGGCCCTTTGCCATCCACCGCGGACTGCTTGCCGTGCCCGATAATGGGGTGGTGACGGTGCGCATCTGGCAGGCCAATATCCACAAAAAGATCATCGCCCATGTGCCGATACGTCACAGGCAGGTGGAAGAAATGGGCGACTTCGAACTCGACGGCGTGGCCTTTCCGGCCGCAGAAATCAAGCTGGAATTTTTAGATCCGGGGGCCGAGTCCAGCGAGCATGGCAGCGACGGTGACGGGAGTGGCAATGCCATGTTCCCCACCGGCAAGATGATCGACACCCTCGACATTCCTGGATTTGGCCGCCTTGAGGCTACCCTAATCAATGCCGGCATTCCGTCTGTTTTTGTGGATGCGGAGTCTCTCGGCTTCAGTGGCTTTGAGCTGCAAAAGGAGGTAAACCACAATGCGCAGGTGCTGCACACCTGTGAGCTCATACGCGCCCATGCTGCGGTGGCCATGGGCTTGGCCACCTCGGCAGAGGAGGTGAGCAAAAATCGTCCACACTCGCCCAAATTGGCTTTTTTTGCGCCCCCA
>JBDKJU010000240.1:0-2908 GCA_039796435.1 Pseudomonadota bacterium
ATGCGCGTCAACGGGGCAATGATTTCATGCACATCCCCACCACTGCAAAAATTACCTTCCTTGCCGGTGAGCACGATGGCGGCCACATCTTTGGCTTTGGCGAGGGCGTTGAAGAGGTCGCGCAATTCGGCGTAGGAGTCGAAGGTCAGCGGGTTTTTTTTGTCCGGCCGGTTCAAGGTAATGGTGGCTACCTGCTCTGTCAGCTGCCATTGAAAATGGCTTGCCTGATGGGAGGCAAAAGATCGGTATTGCGCCGACATCGGGTTATTGGCGGAGATGAAGTGTTTCATAAACTTTCGGGGAGGGAATTGGCTTTTTTTAGTCGTCCCAACAGCTCGTACAGCGTTCGCTGCTCGGTTGGGTTCCAATGACCAAAGGCGCTGACCACCCAGTCTTCGTGGGCCTTGGCCATGCGGGCAAATTCTGCCCGGCCTTTAGGCGTGAGCATGACGCGGATGCTGCGTCGGTCGGGGTCGAGTTTTTCGCGGGTGA
The DNA here is from genome assembly GCA_039796435.1 of Pseudomonadota bacterium. Classification (GTDB taxonomy): domain Bacteria; phylum Pseudomonadota; class Gammaproteobacteria; order Burkholderiales; family Casimicrobiaceae; genus JBDKJU01. The sequence continues at coordinate 493 of JBDKJU010000240.1, forward strand.
CCAGTCCGTCTTTTTGTAACTGGTCGGTGAGGCCGGTGACATTACCGCCAGTGACCATCAGCTGTCGGGCCAGTTGTTTCATTGCCAATCCCTTGGGGGTTCGTTCTAGCTGCGCCATCAGGTCAAAACGCGCCAAATTGGTGTTGAACTGCGCGCGCAGCGACTGACCAAGTTTGCGTTCGATGAGTTGGGTGCAGGTCAGCAGGCGCAACCAAAGCTTGAGTTCATCAGGGTGTTCACTGCGCAGACGGGTTTCAAAGTCCATTGGCTTCACCTTTTAAGGGGGCTTGTTTGGCAATCTCGCGGTACAACTGGTCGCGTCCTGCATGATAAGCCTTAGGCCACTGCGCCTGCTGGTTTTGTATCTTGGCCAGCTCATGCAGAGTCCAATTGGGGTTGGCCAGATGGGGACGACCGATGGCGCACAGGTCTGCCCGCCCCGCCGCAATGATGCTGTTGACTTGGTCGGCTTCGGTGATGGCGCCGACGGCCATGGTGGCGATGCCCACTTCATTGCGGATGCGGTCGGCAAATGGTGTTTGGTACATGCGCCCGTACACCGGTTTGGCCGCGCGCGTGGTTTGCCCACTGGAGACGTCAATGAGGTCGGCGCCGGCCTCTTTAAACAGACGGGCAATGGCCACAGCCTGTTCGCCGGTGTTGCCGCCCTCTGCCCAATCATGCGCGGACAGCCGCACGCTCATGGGCTTGTCGGCAGGCCACGCGGCGCGCATGGCACGGAACACCATGAGCGGGAAGCGGCAACGTTTGTCGAGATCGCCCCCATACCCATCTTGCCTGTGGTTGGTCAATGGGGACAAAAAACTGGCCAATAAATACCCGTGCGCAGCGTGCAGTTCCAGCCAGTCAAAGCCAGCCTGTGTGGCTCTTTTGGTGCTCTCGGTGAAGGCCAACACCAACTCCTGCATCTGCGTTTCGCTTAACTCAGTGGGTGTTTGATTTTGCGGTCCGTAGGCCAGTGCGCTGGCAGCCAGCACGGGCCAGTTGTTGTCGGCCGGGTGCAAGGGCTCATCAATGGCTTCCCAACCCAGCTGGGTGGAGCCTTTGGGGCCGCTGTGGCCGATTTGCAGGCCGATTTTGGCTGGCGATTCAGCGTGCACGAAGGCCACTATGTCTTTCAATGCCAGCATTTGCCTGTCGTTCCATAAGCCCAAACACGCCGGAGTAATGCGCCCCTCAGGGGTGGGGGAGGTCATCTCCACCATCACCAGGGCTGCGCCTCCTAAGGCGCGCGCTCCAAGGTGCACCTGATGGAAGGTCTGTGCCACACCTTCTGCTGCGTGGTAAGTGGCCATGGGAGACACCACTATGCGGTTCATCAGGGTGCAGCCACGCAGAGTGAAGGGGGTGAGCATGGGCAGTCGGTCGGCCTGTGCAAACCAGCGCTCAAAATCGGCCAGCCACTTTGGGTCACGCAGACGCAGATTGTCGTGTCCGATGCGCTGTGAGCGGGTGAGCAGGCTGTAGGTGAATTGTGGCAGGGGCAGGTCGACATAACGCGCCACGTGTTCAAACCATTCGGTGGAGTTGCGCGCGGCGTTTTGAATCTTGAGCACCTCCACGCTGCGGCGTGCCTCATAGTCTGTGAGGCTTTGTGACAGTGTCTGCCCCGTAGACAGAGACTGCACCAGATCTATGGCATCTTCCAGCGCCAGCTTGGTGCCAGAGCCAATTGAAAAATGGGCAGTGTGGGCGGCATCTCCCATTAACACGATGGGCACACCATGGTGCTCGTGCACCCAGTGGGCGCAGATGACGCGGGGGAAGCGTATCCAGTTGGCAGAGCCACGCAGGTGTGTGGCATTGCTCACCAAAGCGTGGCCGCCTAGGTAGTCGGCAAAAAGTCGTTCGCAAAAGGCAATGGCGGCCTCTTGCGACATGTCTTCCAGACCATGGGCGCGCCACACGGCCTCCGGCGTTTCCACAATAAACGTGGACATTTCTTCGCTGAATTGATAGGCATGGGCTTGCCACCAGCCATGCTCGGTGTGCACGAAGGCAAAGGTGAAGGCATCAAATTTTTGCCGAGTGCCGAGCCAGACAAAGCGGCAGGTGCGCACATCAATATCGGGGCTAAAGTGTGCGCTAAAAGTGGTGCGCAGTTTGCTGTTCAAGCCATCACAGGCGATGACGAGTGCGGGTCGAAACTCGGCAAGCAGCTCGTCAAGCTCGGCCGCTTCACGTTCAAAATGCAGTTGCACACCGAGTTCGATGGCACGTGTTTGTAGAATATTGAGCAACTGCTTGCGGCCTATACCGGCAAAGCCGTGGCCGCTGCTGCGCATGGCTTGCCCTTTGTGGTGCACCAGAATATCGTCCCAATGGTACATGGCCTGAGCGATTTGCTCTGCGCTGACGGGGTCGGCTGCCATTAGGTTGAAGATGGTCTGGTCGG
>JBDKJU010000241.1:0-2770 GCA_039796435.1 Pseudomonadota bacterium
CTACAAACTGTCTGCTGATGGCAAAGTCTTGGTCAGTGTCAATAACAACGGTGATGTGTTGACCCCTGTTTACGCCAACACCAAAGCCCCCGCAGCTGGCAACAACACAGGCTGGGTCGCAGTAGAGAAACGCAGCGCTGACGCCAGCATCATGAGCAATGAAATCGCCGGCTACACCCGTGAGATTCGCATTCCGGCTGAATACCGCACCGTCAGCAAAACTGTGTTGGATACCGCTCCTGGCGCCCGCGAAATCGAGATTCCTGCCGAGTTCAAAACCATCACCCGTACCGTCGTTGACACCCCCGCCTCCACCCGCGATGTAGCGATTCCCGCGCAATACAAGAGCGTGAGCAAGCAAGTGATCGATAAACCAGCCACCAGCCGCGAAATCGACATCCCCGCTGAATATGCCACCATCACCAAGACCGTGCTCGACACCCCTGCCACCCGCAAGGAAATCGCAGTGCCCGCCGAGTTCCGCACGGTCAAGCGCACCGTCATCGACACCCCAGCATCACAAAAAGAGTTTGATGTGCCTGCTGAGTACCGCACCGTGAGCCGTCAAGTCATCGACACCCCTGCCAGCGTGCGCGAGTTTGATGTGCCTGCTGAGTACCGCACCGTGACCCGCCAAGTGGTGGATACCCCGGCGTCCACTCGCATGATTGATGTGCCTGCCGAATACCGCACCGTCAAGGTTCAGAAACTGGTCACCGAAGCCAAGCAAAACTTGGTTGATGTGCCTGCGCAGTACGAAACCATGAGCAAGCAAGTCAAGGTCTCCGACAGCAAAACTGTGTGGCGCTCGATTTTGTGCGAAACCAATGCCACTGTGGATCGTATCAAGGAATTGCAACGCGCCCTCTTGCAAGCTGGTTTTGACCCTGGCCCGATTGATGGCAACATCAAAGGTCGCACCATGGCGGCAGTCAACAAGTACCAAGCGGCCAAGAACCTGCCTGTTGATCCTTACATCAACATCCAGACCGTGAAGTCTTTGGGCGTTTCGGCGAACTAAGTGCCTTAGCAAGTGCCTTGCCCCGACTGTCAAAGAAGCAAAGAGACGGAAGGGGCGGATAAGGCACTTCACAACACACGCAGGGCACTCTTTAGAGTGCCCTTTTTTTATTGACGCAATACCGCCAGAGCATTTTCAGCGGCCCCCACCCCCATCTTGACATAGGCGTCTAGTGAGACACCGCCGATGTGTGGGCTAAGCACGATGCGCGGGTGCCCGTGAAAGATATGCGGGGCAGTCATTGGCTCCACCGCAAAGCTGTCCAAGCCGGCGCTGTGCACCTTGCCACTATTCAGAGCCGCGAGCAATGCCGGCTCATCAATCAAGCCGCCACGCGCTGTGTTGACAATGATGACCCCGTCTTTACATTGCCGCAGCGTCTCTGCATTCAGCATGTTTTTATTGTCCGCAGTGAGGGGGCAATGCAGTGACAATACATCGGCTTGAGCCAGCACATGCGACAAACTGACAGCATTGACCGCAGGTGGAAATGTCTTGGCAAAGGGATCAAACCCCAGCACTTGCATGCCCATCGCTTGCGCCATGCGGGCAAAACGTTGGCCAATGGCCCCCATGCCCACCAATCCCAACACCCGCCCCTCTAGCTCTATGCTCTTGTGCGTGGCCTTGTCCCAGTGCCCCGTGTGCATGCGTTTATCCAAATGCACCACCTGCTTGGCACAGGCAAGCATCAAGGCCAAGGCATGCTCGGCCACCGCAGCGGCATTGGCACCTGCCGCGGCCACCACGGCAATACCGCGTTCTGCTGCCGCCTGCTTGTCTATGGTGTCGGTGCCACTGCCGTGTTTGGAAATCACCTTTAAAGCCGGTGCAGCATCCATGGCCGCAGCGCCGACTTTGGAGTAGCGCAGGATGATAGCCACGGGATTATGCGCAGCACAACAATCGATGATTTTTTGCTCGCTGGGCATGTCGCCAGCAAACACCAGTTCATAGTCGGACAACATGGCCACCGCAGGGGCAGCTAAGTCCGTGCCAGTAATCAGAATTTTTGCTTGACTCAATTTATTTTCCCACTCTCAGATTGGCGCTAAAAATTAATCCACCCGTGCCCCGGATTGTTTGACCACCTTGCCCCAACGCTGTAGGTCTTCTTTAATGAGTGCGGCAAATTTTTCAGAGCTTCCCCCAATCGGGTCAGCCCCTTGGTCACTTAATTTCTTAAACAGGTCCGGCTGTTTCAGCGCTTTGTTGAATTCGCCATTCAGCTTCTGGATAATGTCTTTGGGGGTGCCACTGGGCGCCAGAAACCCAAACCAGGTCACGGCTTCAAAGCCTTTATACCCAAGCTCATCAATGGTGGGCACCTCGGGTATGTCATCCACTCTTTGCAAAGAAGTCACCGCCAGCGCACGCAGTTTGCCCTGCTTGATGTGTCCTATCAATGTGGGAACAGAAGACATGTACAAGTCCACATTGCCGCCGATCACGTCGGTGAGCGCCTGCGCTCCGCCCTTGTAAGGCACATGCTGGGTTTTGAATCCGGCGGCAGACTGCAGCAATTCACTGGACAGATGTGCGACCGTGCCATTGCCAGGTGAAGCAAAGTTCAATTGACTGGGCTTGGCCTTGGCGGCACTGACCACCTCAGCCAGATTTTTATACGGCTTAGACACTCCCGTCACCAGCACCACTGGCGAAGAGGCAATAAGTGCAATCGGGGCCAGATCTTTCAGCACATCGTAGGGCATCTTGCTGTACAAGGTGGGATTGATCGCCAAATTACTG
>JBDKJU010000242.1:0-3022 GCA_039796435.1 Pseudomonadota bacterium
AGCCCCAAGAGTCGCAAGGCTTCACGTGCCCCCATATCGCTCCAGGGATTGGCGCCCTGATTCATCGGGCGCGTGTCACCCAAGTTGAATGCACGTGTGCTGTGGGCGCGCGCGGTGTAGCTCTCCAGCGCGTGGGCCATGGCATCGAAGCCATTGGCAGCGATGACCCCGGCGGGCAGGGTGTCGGCAACTTCCGGGTCGATGATGGCGTGGCTGGGCAAGAGGTGGCGCGAAATGATGCCGGTCTTGCCACCCAAAGGCGTGAGATAAAAAATCGAGATACCGGTCACCTCGGAGCCGGTGCCAATGGTGGTGGGCACGGCAATGAGGGGCTTTAACGGCCCCGGCACCGGCTTGCCCTGCCCGATGGGGGCATTGACATAGGCGAGGAAATCATCGGGGTAAGTGGCGTACAGATTGGTGGCCTTGGCGGTGTCCAGCACTGAGCCACCTCCCACGGCCACAAAGCCATCAAACTTGCCCTGTTGGGCAAATCGAGCCGCCGCTTGCAGAGCCTGATCAGTGGGCTCAACCACGCACTCGCCGTAAATGACCGGTTTGATGCCCACCTTGGCCAGTGATTCACAGACCTTGGCCACATGCGGGGTGCGCGCCACGCGTGCATCGGTGAGCAGCATGACACGTTTCATGCCCAGGCGTTGCGCATGCACACCCACTTCGGCAAGACTGCCTCGTCCAAAGGTGAAGGGATTGACCTCGATGGTGAAGCTTTTGTCTCCGCTGTGTTCGGGAAGATGGTAGTAGGCGCAGCAGTGCATGATGTAGGGGGTGGATTTACTTGGTTTTTTTCGGGGGCGTCGCGCCTTTGCTTTTGGCCGCAGGCAGTAGTTCGGCAGTGAGCAAGATCAAGGCGCGCAGTCGTTCGGCATCGTCGAGCAGGAGGTTGGCTTTGAGATGAGGCTTGCCATCAGGAATGGCTGGCCCCATGGGCAAATCAGGACAGCGTGCGAGCAGCTCTGGCAGTGGCTTTAAGTACAACTCGTTGTCGCACAGCAAGGCCACGGTTTTGTCGTCGCAGTACAGAGCATATTCACCAAACATTTTGCGCACGCGCGTGCGCCCACGCAGTTGCAGCTGCTCCAGCACAAAATCAGCAAAATCTGCACGGGTGGCCAATTCAAATCGCTCAAATTGTTTGAATCGCTTGCCTAGTTGTCGACTTTAAGATTGGCGGCCTTGGAGACCTTGCCGTAGCGTTCGATTTCACTGCGCACAAAGCGAGTGAACTCAGCCGGGGTAATGCTGGGGAATTCTGCCGAGGCATTGGCCCAAGCGGTTTTGATCACCTCATCTTGCGCGGCCTTTTGTAATTCCCTGTGCATGCGCTCCACCACTTCTGGGGGGGTGCCCTTGATGGCCCACAGCGCATACCAGGTGGTCATTTCGAGATTGGGAAAGCCTTGCTCTGCGAGCGTGGGCAAGTCAGGTATGCTGCTGGCGCGCTTGGCGTGCATGATGCCCAGCGCCTTGGCTTTGCCTGATTTGATTTGTGGCGCGGCACTGCCCATGCCATCAAAAATGACGTCTACGTTGCCTGCCAGAAAATCCTGCATGGCTGGCCCTGCACCCTTGTATGGCACGTGCAGCAGATCAATGCCCAAATTTAATTTCACCAACTCACCCGCGAGGTGGTGGGCCGTACCCGCACCGGGGGTGGCAAAGCTCAGCTTGCCCGGGTTTTTCTTGGCGTAGTCCACCAAGTCTCTAAAGTTGTTAAACCCCAGCTTGGGTTGCGCAATCACCACTTTGGGGACCTTGGCAATCACGCCGATGGGGATGAAGTCTTTCTCAAGATCGTAGCTCAGCTTGGTGTAGACCCCGGGGGCGATGGTGTGGTGTATGGCCCCCACAAAAAAAGTGTAGCCATCGCCAGCGGCACGGGCAGCCACTGCCGCCCCGACGGTGCCGCCTGCCCCACCCAGATTTTCGATGACCACTTGCTGTCCCAGTTGTTTGTACAGCACGGCAGAGAGTGGCCGTGCGAAGGCATCAGTGCCTCCACCTGCAGGGAAGGGGTTGACCCAACGTATGGGCTTCGTGGGCCAACCTGACGCAGATGCGGTGTTCTGTGCCTGTGCTAAGCTTGTATATGGCAGCGTGGCGGCAGCAAGCAGCGTCAGCAATGCCACACCCAAGTGTTTGATAGTGAAGGTCATGTAAGAGTCTCCAAATAATTTTTGTGAAGCAGGCACTATAACTTATCTGCTCTGCACCTGATAGGAGGGTGAGATGAAGCGACGCATATTTTTAGGATTATCGACCTTGGGCTTGGCCTGTGGGTGGGTGGGGGTCATGGCCCCTGACCGACAGAGCCTGCGCCAAGGCAAGCACCGTCTGCGCACGGCGGGGCAGGTGGCAATGAATGCCTGGCTGAAACTCAATACCGATGGCTATGTTGATCTGTTGATGAGCAAGGCCGAGATGGGGCAAGGGGTGCACACCGCTCTGGCCATGTTGGTGGCAGAGGAGATGGACTTGCCCTTGAACCGCATACGCCTGGAAGACGCCCGCATTGATCGTGTGTATGGTAATGTCGCGGCTCTGGCAGAGGGGGTGCCATTTCGTCCAGACAATCAGCAGGGCCTGGTCCAAAGTGTGCGCTGGCTGATGCGGCGGGTGATGAACTCCATGGGCATCATGATGACCGGCGGCTCGTCGAGCGTGAAAGATTTGTGGCTGCCACTGCGTGAGGCGGCGGCGCTGACGCGCCAGAGCATGCTTGAGACTTTGGCCAGGCATTGGCAAGTGCCGGCCGATGCAATTCGCGTTCATGCAGGCGAGTTTCATGCAAGCAAGGCAGATAAAAACCTGCATCTGCCTTTTGGGCAAGTGGTGGGTTTGTTGCTCGAAGCGCCGGTACTGGCCAAGCAATTCAACCTCAAGGCGACCAAGGATTTCAGCACTGTGGGACAGGCCACGCACCGACGCGACAGCTTTGCCAAGGTCAATGGCACGGCGCAGTACGGCATCGATGTGCGCTTGCCGGGACAGATGTTTGCCG
>JBDKJU010000243.1:0-6062 GCA_039796435.1 Pseudomonadota bacterium
ACCTACAAGCCCGACATCGATGAAACGCCCTTGGCAGGTGAAACCCCGCGCGACACCTGCCTGCGCTTGGCCATCAACAAATGCAAAGCGGTGCCTGCCGAGTCCTTGGCCCTCGTCATCGGCGCTGACCAAGTGCTGGATCTTGATGGTGAGGCAGTGAGCAAGCCAGGTGACTTTGCTACTGCCCTGGCGCAACTGACACGCTGTCAAGGCAAAACCCTGACCGTTTACTCTGCCTTGGCTTTGCGCAACACCGCCGATGAACACATACAAAGCGCCGTGGTGCCCACCCACATTCGTTACCGTCACTTGCCTGAAGCCGAGCTCATTGCCTACCTCAAACACGAAGAGCCTTACGACTGTGCCGGCAGTATCAAGAGCGAGGCCAGTGGCATGGCCCTGTTGGCCGCCGTACAAAGCGACGACCCCAGTGCCCTCATCGGCCTGCCCCTGATTGCCCTCACCGACATGTTGCGACAGCAGGGCTACCGCTTTTTCTAATGCTCTATCTCCTGCCAAACTTACTGGGCCTGTGCCCCCCTGAGCGTGTCTTACCCGCGGAAACCATCGCTCTGACCCGCACCCTCAGGCATTTTGTGGTGGAGACCCCCAAGGCGGCGCGCGCCTTTCTCGGCACGCTGGGCATGCCAGTGCCGCTGCGCGAACTAAACCTTATGCCCATTGCTGAGCAACCTTTTGCCGAAGTAAAAAAACTGTGGCTGGGGCATGCAGCCGTGGGCTTGCTGTCTGATGCCGGGTGCCCAGGTGTGGCTGATCCCGGCGCCGCCTTGGTGTCGCTGGCGCATCACAACAACATCAAAGTCGTGCCCTTGGTCGGACCTTCGTCCATTCTGCTCGGCCTCATGGCCTCTGGCATGAACGGACAGCACTTCACCTTTCACGGTTATTTGCCGCAAGACAAACACCTCTTGTCACAACGCCTGCGCGAGTTATCCGATAAGATCAGGCAGCAAGGCAGCACCGAGCTCTTTATCGAAACGCCCTACCGACACGCCAGTCTCTTGCAGACGCTGTTGACGCAGGTAGACCCTGAGCTTTGTCTGTGCATTGCGCAAGGCCTGACCACTGAAGCAGAAAAAATTCGCAGCGCGCCGATCAAAAACTGGCAGACGCACCATGTGGAAAAATTTCTCAACAAAACCCCCAGCTTGTTTTTGTTGGGCAAAACCCCGTCAAAGCAAAGCTGACAAATTAAACTAGCGTGCCACGCTGGTCCCACACTTTTATGTACCTCTCCAAATTTCACCTCTCCACCGTCAAAGAAGCCCCCGCCGAAGCCGAGATCATCTCTCATCAACTGATGGTGCGGGCCGGCATGTTGCGCAAACTCGGCGCCGGCATTTACACCCACATGCCCCTTGGTCTGCGCGTGCTTAAAAAAGTTGAAAACATCATACGCGAAGAGATGAACCGCGCGAATGCCATTGAACTGCTGATGCCAGTGATACAACCTGCCGAGCTGTGGCAAGAGTCCGGGCGTTGGGGCAAGATGGGCCCAGAGATGATGCGGGTGAAAGACCGCCATGAGCGCGACTTCATCGTGCAACCCACCAGCGAAGAGGTCATCACCGACATCGCTCGCAACGAGATCAACAGCTGGAGACAGTTGCCCATCAACTTCTACCACATTCAAACCAAGTTCCGCGATGAACGCCGCCCCCGCTTTGGCCTCATGCGCTCGCGCGAGTTCATCATGAAGGACGCCTACTCCTTCGACGTGGACAAAGACAGCTTGATGCGGAGCTACCAGAACATGTTTGATGCCTATGTGCGTATTTTCGAACGCCTCGGTCTGTCGTTCCGGCCGGTAGAGGCCGACACCGGCAAAATCGGCGGCTTTGCCTCGCATGAGTTTCAAGTCTTGGCTGACTCGGGTGAAGACCTAATCGCTTATTCCACCGGCTCGAATTACGCCGCCAATGTAGAGCAGGCTGAAGCACTTGCCTTGGGTACACGCGCAAATGGCAAAAGCAATTTGCAAGTCGTTGACACCCCCACGCAAAAAACCTGTGAAGAAGTCTGTGCCCTCTTGGGGGTTGATTTACTCAGCTCCGTGAAGGCCGTGATGTTCATGGCCGATGCAGGTTTTGTGCTGTGCATCGTGCGTGCCGACCACATAGTCAACGAAGTCAAACTCGGCAAGCTGGCCGGCATGGGCAATCTACGCCCCGCACTTGAATCAGAGATCAAGGAATTTTTAGGCGTGGTCCCTGGTTTTTGCGGCCCCGTCAACCCTGTGCAAAAAATCACCGTCGTGGCAGATCGCACCGCTGCTGCCATGAGTGACTTTATCTGCGGCGCCAATCAGATCGGCAAACACCTAAGCGGGGTGAACTGGGGTCGTGACTGCCCCGAACCTGATGTTGTGGCCGACATCCGCAATGTGGTCGAAGGCGACCCATCCCCCGACGGTCAAGGCACCCTCAAACTCTGCCGAGGCATTGAAGTCGGCCATGTCTTTGCCTTGGGTGATGTCTACTCCAAGGCGCTTAACTGCAGCTACATCGACAAAAATCAGCAAGCCCAGATCATGCAAATGGGTTGCTACGGCATTGGCGTGACCCGCGTGGTAGCGGCCGCCATAGAACAAAACCACGACGAGCGAGGCATCATCTGGCCGACCTCCATGGCCCCCTTCACCGTCGCCATTGCCCCCATCGGTTATGGCCGCTTCCCCGATGTCAAGGCCGCCGCCCATAAGCTGTATGACGAACTTAGCGCCGCCGGTGTCGATGTCCTGCTCGACGACCGTGACGAACGTCCCGGAGTGATGTTTGCCGACCTCGAACTTATCGGCATCCCACACCGTGTCACCATTGGAGACCGTGGCTTAAAAGAAGGCATGCTTGAATATCAGGCGCGCCGTGACACTGCGCCCACCAAGGTAGCTGTGGGCGAAATTGTTAAGCACCTACACGCTGCGCTTGCTTAAGCACCACGTAAGTCATATAGACTGGGTGGCAACCCAGCTTAAAGCAAGCGTGCGATGCTGGGTTTGCAACTCAGCCTGCATCTTGTTATTTTTTGTATCTGCTGTTGCTTTTGCCGGCACCCAAGCCGAAGAAAAACTCGCCGCCTCGGTAGTCGCCTCGCTGTCTAAATCAGTCAGCGACAAGGCCGCGCCCAGACTTATTTTTGACCAGCACGAACAAGGCGAGCGCTGGCTCACCGACATGACTGCCCGTCTGCCCAAGGGCAAGCCACAGGCCGAGACCGCGCGTGAATTTCTCACTACCGTGCACTACGAAGCCTCACGCGCCGGCCTTGATCCGCAGTTGGTGCTGGCAGTGATACAGCATGAAAGTGCTTTCCGCAAATACGCGGTGAGCACGGTCGGTGCGCGTGGCTATATGCAGGTCATGCCCTTCTGGACCGGTGTGATCGGCAAGACTGAGCACAATCTTTTCCATCTGCGCACCAATATTCGCTATGGCTGCGTGATACTGCGCCACTACCTTGACCGCGAAAATGGCAATCTGCAGCGCGCCCTGGCTCGCTACAACGGCAGTCTGGGGCGCACCGAGTACTCGGATGCGGTGTTAAGTCTTTTACGCAATCGATGGAATTACGGCAACTCCACCATTGTCACGCACTCAGAATAGCTCTATAATTATTAATTATTGAGTCTTTGTCGCGAAGTGGCAACACTTGGCCTGTAAAACATGAGTGAATCCCAGCCGTCTTTCAAGAACGCCCATCATGCCGCTGACCTGGCCGCCTGGCAGGCTGCCGCCGCCAAATCTGCCCCCAACGGCAACTTGGCGGCCCTGGACTGGCTCACCCCAGAAGGCATCACCGTCAAGCCTCTGTACACCGCTGCCGACACCGCTCATCTCAACAACAGCAACACCTTGCCCGGCTTCGCCCCCTTTGTGCGCGGGCCGCAAGCCACCATGTATGCCGTGCGGCCCTGGACCATCCGCCAATACGCTGGCTTCTCCACCGCCCAAGAATCCAATGCCTTTTACCGCAAAGCCCTCGCCGCCGGTGGGCAAGGCGTGAGCGTGGCCTTCGACCTCGCCACCCACCGTGGCTACGACTCCGACCACCCAAGGGTGACCGGTGACGTGGGCAAGGCAGGCGTGGCCATTGACTCGGTGGAAGACATGAAGATATTGTTCAGTGGCATCCCCCTTGACACAGTGTCGGTGTCCATGACCATGAATGGCGCTGTATTGCCCATTCTGGCGGGCTATGTGGTGGCAGCAGAAGAGCAGGGAGTGGCACAGGACAAGCTCTCTGGCACCATACAAAATGACATTCTCAAAGAATTCATGGTGCGCAACACCTACATTTACCCCCCCGCGCCTTCGATGCGCATCATCGGCGACATCATCGAATACACCGCCAGAAACATGCCCAAGTTCAACTCGATTTCCATTTCGGGTTACCACATGCAAGAGGCAGGGGCCAACCAAGCGCTGGAGCTGGCCTTCACTCTGGCCGATGGCAAAGAATATGTGAAGACGGCTTTGGCCAAGGGCCTGGATGTGGACGAATTCGCTGGTCGTCTGTCGTTTTTCTGGGCCATCGGCATGAATTTCTACCTGGAAATCGCCAAGATGCGCGCCGCCCGCCTGCTCTGGCACCGCATCATGTCGGGCTTTAACGCCAAGAACCCCAAGAGCCTGATGTTGCGTACCCACTGCCAAACCTCGGGCTGGTCGCTCACCGAACAAGACCCCTACAACAACGTCGTGCGCACCACGGTGGAGGCCATGGCCGCGGTGTTTGGCGGCACCCAGTCACTGCACACCAACTCCTTTGATGAGGCCATTGCCTTACCCACTGAGTTCTCCGCCCGCATCGCCCGCAACACTCAAATCATCATCCAAGAAGAAACCCACATCACCAATGTCATCGACCCTTGGGCTGGCAGCTATATGATGGAGTCACTCACCCAAGAGATGGCCGACAAAGCCTGGGCCATCATTGAAGAAGTCGAGGCCATGGGCGGCATGACCCGCGCCGTTGACAGCGGTTGGGCCAAGCTCAAAATCGAGGCTGCCGCCGCCGCCAAGCAAGCCCGCATTGACTCGGGCAAAGACGTGATCGTCGGCGTCAACAAATACAAATTGAAGGCCGAGCAAATTGAACAGCCCGACATTTTGGTGGTCGACAACGTCAAGGTGCGGGATGAGCAAATCAAACGCCTAGGAGAGGTCAAGGCCAAGCGCGACAACGCCGCTGTCAAACAGGCGCTGATGAATTTAACCGATGCCGCAGCCACCCACCAAGGCAATTTGCTCGACCTATCCATCAAAGCCATACGCTTACGCGCCACCGTGGGCGAAGTGTCCGATGCGCTTGAGCAAGTGTTTGGGCGCCACCGTGCCGACACTCAAAAAGTCACTGGTGTGTATGCTGCCGCTTTTCATGGCGCAGGAGAGGAGGACCAAGGCATGCAGGAATGGAATCAATTAAAAGCCGACATCGCCCAGTTTGGCGAGACCCAAGGTCGTCGCCCCCGCGTGATGATTGCCAAGCTCGGGCAAGATGGCCATGACCGGGGCGCCAAAGTGGTGGCCACGGCCTTCGCCGACTTAGGCTTTGATGTGGACATGGGCCCGCTTTTCCAGACCCCCGAAGAGTGCGCCCGTCAAGCCGTCGAAAATGACGTGCACGCAGTGGGCATCTCCTCCTTGGCTGCCGGCCACAGCACCTTAGTGCCCGGCATCATCACCGAACTAAAAAGACTGGGTGCCGATGACATCATTGTGTTTGCCGGCGGGGTGATTCCAAGGCAAGACTACGAAGCCCTTTATGCAGCTGGTGTGAAAGGCATCTACGGGCCGGGCACGCCAATACCAACCTGTGCACGCGATGTGCTGCGACAGATTGAAAAAGCGCTTAAGGCGGCTAAAAACCTGAATGATTGACAATAATGCTATGATATATATCATTGATAGATATCATAGAGATTAAACATGGACCAAACACCGACTAATGATATTGCTAAGCCCCGTGACGTGGCTAAAGTGTTTACCACTGGGCGAAGTCAAGCGGTGCGCTTGCCCAAGGCATATCGGTTTAGCACCTCG
>JBDKJU010000244.1:0-5278 GCA_039796435.1 Pseudomonadota bacterium
CGTCTGCGTGGCTCGGTCAACATTGAGCACACACTCGCCAAGCGCGGGGCTGAAAAGCTCTGGAGCCTCTTACACAACGAACCCTTTGTCAACACCTTGGGGGCTCTGACCGGCAATCAGGCCATGCAACAAGTCAAGGCTGGCCTGAAGGCTATTTACCTCTCCGGCTGGCAGGTCGCAGGCGATGCCAACAATGCCGGTGAAATGTATCCCGATCAGTCCCTCTATCCGGTCTCTTCCGTGCCCGATGTGGTCGCCCGCATCAACAAGACCTTTCAGCGCGCTGATCAAATCCAGTGGAGCGAAGGCAAAAACGAGGTGGATTACTTCGCCCCTATCGTGGCTGATGCCGAGGCCGGTTTTGGCGGCGTATTGAATGCCTTTGAACTCATGAAGTCCATGATTGCTGCCGGCGCAGCCGGGGTGCACTTCGAAGACCAACTCGCCAGCGTGAAAAAATGCGGCCACATGGGTGGCAAGGTCTTGGTGCCCACTCGTGAAGCCGTGGAAAAGCTGGTGGCGGCTCGCTTTGCCGCCGATGTGATGGGTGTGCCTACCGTGCTTCTGGCGCGCACCGATGCAGAAGCCGCCGACATGGTTACCTCTGATGTGGACGAAAACGACAAGCCCTATCTCACCGGCGAACGCACTGCCGAAGGCTTCTACCGCACGCGCAAAGGCTTTGACCAAGCACTCTCCCGCGGCCTGGCCTATGCCCCCTTTGTCGATCTCATCTGGTGCGAAACTGGCACCCCCGATCTTGACTTTGCCCGCCGCTTTGCCGAAGGCATCCACAAACAGTTCCCCGGCAAAATGCTGGCCTATAACTGCTCACCCTCTTTCAACTGGAAGCGCAATCTGGACGAGCAGACCATTGCCAAATTCCAACGCGAGCTGGGCGCCATGGGGTATAAGTTCCAGTTCATCACCTTAGCGGGTTTCCATTCGCTTAACTACAGCATGTTCGAGTTGGCTCATGGTTATGCGCGTGACAACATGAGTGCCTTTGTGCGTCTGCAAGAAGCCGAATTTGCGGCAGCGGCTAAAGGTTTCACCGCAGTCAAGCATCAGCGCGAAGTGGGCACGGGTTATTTTGATGCGGTGACTCAGGCAATTCAAGGTGGCCATTCCTCCACCACGGCGCTGCACGGTTCGACCGAAGATGAGCAATTCTTCGACAACAAAGTGGTGCAAATGAAGGCGGCCTAAGGAAAAGGCGGCTTAAGAAGCTTGCTTAAAGTAACAAACAGCCCAATGGGGATAAATGGGAATAAATGGGGATCACTGATTTACTCGGTGAGTCAACACCCCATTGGCTACTTACCCCGTGAGCGCCTGCGTCCGGCAAGTCATTGTCGGACGCAGGCATTTGTCAGGTCGTTACGTCAGGTCGTCACAGACGTTTGCTCTGCCCCATCAAAACAAAAAGTACCGTTGTGCCAAAGGCAGGCTCTTGGCGGGCTCACAGGTGAGCTTCACCCCGTCCGCCACCACTTCATAAGTCTCAGGATCGACCGCAATAGCGGGCTGATAACTGTTGTGCACCATATCGGACTTCTGCACTTGTCGCGTGTTTTTAACCGGCAATAAGGTTTTATGCACACCCAGATTCTTTATTTGAGGGTTGTGCAAGCCAGCCTGTGACACAAAAGTAAACGAGGTCTTCAGGCCACCGGCATAGCTGCCAAACATGGGGCGATAATGCACAGGCTGCGGGGTAGGAATAGAGGCATTGCTGTCGCCCATCAGGCTGGCAGCAATCATGCCGCCCTTGAGAATCAAGCTTGGCTTCACCCCAAAAAAAGCGGGCCGCCACAACACCAAATCCGCAATCTTACCCACCTCTACCGAGCCCACGTACTCACTGATGCCATGTGTGATCGCTGGGTTAATGGTGTATTTGGCGATAAAGCGTTTGATGCGGGCATTGTCGTGTGTGCTCGGATCGCCTGCCAGGCTGCCACGCTGCTCTTTCATCTTGTGTGCCGTCTGCCAAGTGCGGATAATCACCTCGCCCACGCGCCCCATGGCCTGACTGTCCGAGCTCATCATAGAAAATGCGCCCAAATCATGCAAGATGTCTTCGGCGGCGATGGTCTCACGACGTATGCGGCTTTCAGCAAAAGCAATGTCCTCGGCAATAGCCGGGTCTAGATGATGGCACACCATGAGCATGTCCAAATGCTCATCAATGGTGTTGACCGTGTAAGGCATGGTCGGATTGGTAGAGCTGGGCAACACATTGGGCAAACTGGCCGCCCGAATGATGTCAGGGGCGTGCCCACCGCCTGCCCCTTCGGTGTGGAAGGTATGGATGCTGCGGCCCTTGATCGCCGCAATGGTGTCTTCCACAAAGCCGGATTCGTTCAGCGTGTCCGTGTGAATGCCCACCTGCACATCCATCTCATCCGCCACACTCAGACAATTGTCAATGGCCGCCGGGGTGGTGCCCCAGTCTTCATGCAATTTCAAGCCTATGGCGCCGGCCTCAATCTGCTCACGCAAAGGCTGTGGCAGCGCCGCATTGCCCTTGCCCAAAAAACCCAGGTTCATGGGAAAGGCATCGGCCGACTGCAACATGCGGTGCAAGTGCCAAGGGCCAGGCGTGCAGGTGGTGGCCAAAGTGCCCGTGGCCGGGCCGGTGCCCCCGCCCAACATGGTGGTCACACCCGACATCAGGGCATCGTCAATTTGCTGCGGGCAAATGAAATGAATGTGGGCATCTACCCCACCGGCTGTGAGTATCATGCCCTCACCCGCAATAATCTCGGTGCCCGGGCCAATGACGATGGTGACGCCTGGCTGTATGTCTGGATTGCCCGCCTTGCCAATGGCGGCAATAAAACCGTTTTTCAACCCCACATCGGCCTTGACTATGCCCCAGTGGTCAATGATGAGGGCATTGGTGATCACCGTGTCGGCACAGTCTTTGGACTGCCGCTGGCTTTGGCCCATGCCGTCGCGAATGACCTTGCCCCCACCAAACTTCACTTCTTCGCCGTAGATGGTGAAGTCTTTTTCCACCTGCGCAATTAACGCTGTGTCTGCCAAACGCACACGATCGCCGGTGGTGGGGCCAAACATTTCCGCATAGGCCTGCCTAGAAATTTTCATAGTGCGCCCTGTATCTTGGCCTGAAAACCATAGACTTGACGCGCACCTCTTAACGCCACCAGGGTCACCGTGCGCGACTGCCCGGGTTCGAAGCGCACCGCAGTGCCTGCGGTGATATTAAGCCTGAAGCCACGGGCTTTTTCGCGTTCAAATTGCAGAGCGCGGTTGACTTCAAAAAAATGATAGTGTGAGCCGACCTGCACCGGCCTATCGCCCACATTTTTGACCGTGAGGCTGACACACTCGGCCCCAACGTTCAGCTCTATGTCGCCCTCGGCTGGCAGAATTTCGCCGATGATCATGATTTATTGCGTCGACACCACCACCAGGCCGCCGCCAGCAAGGCCGCTGCCAGCAGCCATTCCCAGTGTTGATGGGCATCTTCGGTGTGCCCGGGATGGGCAAAGACAGGAACACACAACACACAAAGAACACAAGGGGCAAAAAATTTCATCATCATCGGGTACTCATCGTCAGCTTGGTTTATTGTTTACTGTATGGGTTGGTGCACGGTGACCAGCTTGCTGCCATCAGGAAAAGTGGCCTCCACCTGAATTTCCGGAATCAAGCTGGCCACCCCTTCCATCACATCGCTCACGCGCAAGATCTGCGTGCCTGCGTGCATCAACTCGGCGACCGTCTTGCCGTCACGAGCACCCTCCATGATGGCGGCACTGATCAACGCCACCGCTTCCGGATAATTCAGTTTCAGACCCCGCTCTTTGCGCCGTTCTGCCAGTAAGGCGGCGGTAAAGATGAGGAGTTTGTCTTTGTCGCGTGGGCTTAAATCCATGGCAGGATTCTAACTCTTGCAGCGTGTTGTCTCATCCCCCGCTAAGTCGCCCACAGCCGCAAGGGCTGTGCCGGCACCGCAAGCAGTGCGGAGCGCAAGGCACTCCAAATCTTGATCATGAGATTTTTTGCCGGCTCGGCCTCATCGGCCAACACGCGCATGAGCAAGAGCTGTTGCTGGCCTTTCTGCACGCAGGTCATTCCTGCTTTAAGCTGCTCGGTAAACGGCAGGCTGAGCTGCAATTGCTCTATCAAGGCCGCGTCTATGCGTGGGGCAATGGCCCACAAAGTGCCCATCACCGAGTGTCCGGCCAGCCCCGTCATGCTCGAAAAATCATCTGCCAAGGCTTGCCAGTCAGCCCGTTCCGACCAGATAAGTCGATCATGCACACGGATGTCGGATCGCAGTTGCGCCCTGCCCGCACGCCATTGACCGCTCCTGGAAAACTGCACGCAGTCCCAGCCAATAAAGCGACTGCTGTCGTGCATCTGTAGCTGCCAATGAACCTCTGCCTGACAGGCATCAAAAAAAATGGTGTCTTGCGGCAGGTACTCCAAAACCGCGTTGTCTGCCACCTTTAAGTCCGTGTGCATCGTGGCCAGCTGACCATTGCTTTTGTACCATTTACTCGCCCCCGGAGTGCTCAGCACCACATGCGAGTGGGCGTCAACCTCAGCACTGATGCGCAAGGCATCACCACCTGCAATGCCAGCCGGAGGATGCAAAATCACCGTGTGGCAAATACCCTTGTGGGCCCCGGCCTCAGGGTAGAGCGCTTTTTGCACGCGCAAAGGTCCGCAATGTGCCCGTTCACAGAGCACCGTGGTCTCGCCACGTTGCTCAAAACGCAGGCGCAGCGAGGCATCCCAAGCCATGCTTCAGGCTTGGTTGATGACTTCCAGACCGCCCATATAAGGCTGCAACACCTTGGGCACACGAATGGAGCCATCGGCCTCTTGGTTGTTCTCCAGCACCGCCACCAAGGTCCGGCCCACGGCCAAGCCAGAGCCATTTAAAGTGTGCACCAGTTCAGGTTTGGCTCCTGCTTGTGGGCGAAAACGCGCCTGCATGCGCCGCGCCTGAAAGTCCACGCAGTTGCTGCACGACGATATTTCACGGTAGGTGTTCTGTGCGGGCAGCCACACCTCCAGGTCATAAGTTTTGGTGGCAGTGAACCCCATGTCGCCGGTGCACAGCGTGAGCACCCGATACGGTAACTCAAGGGCTTGCAAAATAGCCTCTGCATGGCCCACCATTTCTTCAAGAGCAGCAAAAGATTTTTCCGGATGGACTATCTGCACCATCTCCACCTTGTCAAACTGATGTTGACGAATCATGCCCTTGGTGTCTTTGCCGTAACTGCCAGCCTCG
>JBDKJU010000245.1:0-5841 GCA_039796435.1 Pseudomonadota bacterium
TACTACACCGCACTCAGCAGCTTGAGGCGCAACCACCGCGATCATCTGGAATTGGCCGAAGCATACTGGGAGCTGAAACGCTATCAAGAGGCCTCTGCAAGTCTGGCACAAGCACTGGACATAGCGCCGCACTCGCCACTGGCCAATATGATGTGGGGGCTGGATTTTCCGGTCATTCCCACGAACCGCGCACAAATCGAGGAGGCGAGGTCACGCTACCAAGCGCAACTGCATAAGCTAAAGACTCTGCTTGACGCCGATACGAACAACCCTGAGTGGATACTGGCTTTTTCACGTTCCTGTTTTTTTCTCAATTACCATGGTGGTGATGACTTCATCCTGTTGCAGCAACATCAGGCCTTGCAGACACAATATTTACAAGCCAACACGCACACGCAAAAAATAATCACTAAAACAAATAATAAAAAAATTCGTCTTGGGGTATTTTCTGCAAACCTGCATGGACACACCGTGTTCCGCTACTTTTCGCGTTGGCTGCTGGAGCTTGATCGTCAGCAATTTGAAGTGGTCATCCTGCATGCGGGCAAATGGCAAGACGCACATACCGACACCTTGATCCATTCCGGGGTGGACTACCACTATATTTTTCATCAGGCCAACTTAAACGACTACATTGCCCAACTTGGGCTGGATATCTTGCTCACTCTTGATGTGGGCATGGCTGGACGCAACATGCCCCTGCTGTCTTACCGCATGGCCCCTGTGCAGTGTGTGACTTGGGGCCACCCGGTGACCACGGCGGCGAGCGAGGTGGACTATTATTTGAGCTCGGAGGCACAAGAGCCCGAGGACGCACAAGCACATTACCGCGAGACCCTCATCCGCCTGCCCGGCTTGGGCATTTGCTTTACCCCGATCGAGGCACCAGCTCCCGCCGAGGTAAGCAAGTACGGACTGGATCCGCAGCGCCCAGTGTGCCTGATCGCGCAGTCTTTATTCAAGCTCATGCCAGAATGTGATGCCCTGTTTGCTGAAATTTGTCGCCGTGTGCCCACGGTGCAGCTGGTCTTGTTTGCTAAAGCTGATGATGTGGATCGCCAGCTGCTGCATGCACGCATGCGCAAGGCTTTTGACGCAATCGGCGTGCCAATCGATGCGCATGTGCATTACCTGCCCACGGTGTCGCATGCGGAATTTTGTGCTTTGTTTAAAGCCAGCACTTTAAGTCTGGACAGTCTATTTTTCTCAGGCGGCAACACCAGCCTGGATGGACTGGCCAATGACTGCCCGATCGTGACTTTGCCTGGTCGCTACATGCGCGGACGACAAACCTATGGCATGTATCAGGTCATGGGGTTTACCGAGCTTATCGCCAAGGACGAAGCTGACTATGTGGGTCTGGCCTGTCGGTTATTGCAGGAGGCTGATTTCAGGCAGCACTGTGTCGATGAAATTGCCCAACGCAAAAACAAGCTGTTTCACAATGTGCAAGCGGTGCGACACTTTGAGCAAGCGCTCATCGACATGCACAGCGGCAACAGCAGCAACAAAAAACTCAACGCCAAGTCTCCCCGTGGGTGAGCACACGAAAATAGTCACTCGCTAAGCGGGCCGCCGCCAGCGCCTGCGCGAGTAATTTAGGGGGTTCTTCCACTGGCTCGTCGGTGAGCACAAAGGTGCCCCAATGAATGGCGATGGCTCGGCGCGCGCCCAGATCTTGCGCGATACGCAGGGCCTCGGCGGGATCGACATGCTGGGGCTGCATAAACCAGCGTGGTGCATAGGCACCGATAGGTATGGCAGCCAAATCAAATCCGCCCGCAAAACGCCGACCTGTCTCGGCAAAGTCAGCCGAGTAGCCCGTGTCACCCGCAAAATAAAAACGTTTACTTTGCGACAAATCTTCCACCACCCACGCCCCCCAGAGTGTTTCATGGGCGTCGAATAAAGTGCGCTTAGACCAGTGTTGCACTGGCGTGAAGGTATAGCGCTTGCCTTGGTGCTCATGGCTTTGCCACCAATTCAGTTCGCGCACATGGCTGATGCCTTGCGCCTGAAACCATTGCGCCAGCCCCATGCCGACAAGAAACAAAGGGGAACCGCCGGGCTGAGCCGAGAGGTCTTTAACGGTGGCCAGATCAAGATGGTCATAGTGGTTGTGGCTAATCACCACCACATCAATATGGGGCAAGGTCTCTTTTGTCATTGCCGGGGGCATGAAGCGTTTGGGCCCGGCAAAGGTGATGGGAGAAGCACGCGCACTCAATATCGGATCGGTCAGCACATTGACCTGCCCCACGCGCAACAACACTGTGGCGTGTCCGATCCAAGTGGCGTCAAAAGTGCTCGCCTGTGCCGGCTCAAGCGCAGGGGTGAGCAAGGGAAAAGGCAAGCCTTGGGCATTGGGTGGCACATTTTTCAATGGGCTGTCAATGCCCAAACGCTCCCACTGCCAGCTCAGAAACCGACTGAGCGAGCCCGCCGTTTCAGCGCTGTGGTTATTGCGATACACCACGCTGCTGGCACAGCCCGCCAATGCGGCCAAGAGCAGAAATATTTTTATCGACATGCGCATCGTTCACCACTGCTCATTCATGTACTCATGAAATGCGATATTAAGAAAACCTCGCTCACACAAATAAAGTATTCACCGATTTGGTCGTCAGATAAGCCTCTATTGCCTCGGGCCCGCCTTCGCTGCCATAACCTGAATCTTTCACCCCGCCAAAGGGCATCTCGGCCCAGGCACCGGCCACGTGGTTGATCCACAACAGCCCCGCCTGCATGCCGTGGGTGATTTTGTGCAGGCTCTTCAGATCTTGCGTGAAGGCGTAGCTGGCGAGGCCCCAAGGCAAGCGGTTGGCCTCGGCCAACATCTCGTCCAAGCTGTCAAAACCATGCACAGAAGCCACAGGGCCAAAGGGCTCTTCGTTGTAGATGGCCGCAGTCAAGGGCACATCATCAAGCACTGTTGGCGCATAAAAATTGCCAGCGCCCTGCTCTGGCAGCTTCTTGCCGCCAGTGATCAGTTTGGCGCCATTCGCCAGCGCATCGGCCACTAGGCGTTCCATGGCGGGCACTCGACGTGAGTTGGCCAAGGGGCCCATCTGCGTGCCCTCACTCAGGCCGTTGCCAATTTTCAGGCTCTCGCTGTAGGCGGCGAAGCCTTCGACAAATTGCTTTTTCACACTGTTGTGCACGAGAAAGCGGGTAGGAGAAATGCACACCTGCCCAGCATTGCGAAACTTGCTGCCCGCGATATGCTTGACGGCCTGTGCCACATCAGCAGACGCATCCACAATCACTGGCGCATGCCCGCCCAACTCCATGGTGGCACGCTTCATGTGTTGACCTGCCAAGGCCGAGAGCATCTTGCCCACTGGCGTAGACCCGGTAAAGGTGATCTTGCGCACGCTGGCATGTGCAATGAGGTAATTAGAAATCTCGGCAGGATTGCCGTAGACCAACCCCATCACCCCCGCTGGCACGCCTGCATCGACAAAGGCCTGCAACAGCGCCGCTGGCGACGCCGGGGTCTCTTCCGGGGCCTTGACAATGATGCTGCAGCCAGCTGCCAAAGCCGCTGATAATTTACGCACCACTTGATTGATAGGAAAATTCCACGGCGTAAACGCCGCCACGATGCCCACCGGCTCTTTGAGCACGTGCATGGCCCCGCCCATGTGCCGACTGGGCACGATGCGGCCATACACACGTCTTGCCTCTTCAGCACAAAACTCGATCACTTCGGCCCCGTTCAGCACCTCAGCCTTGGCCTCGGCCAAGGGTTTGCCCTGCTCCTGGGTCATGATCTCGGCTATGGCCATGACCCGCTCACGCAGCAGCACCGCGGCTTTGCGCATGGCCTTGCTGCGCTCCATGGCAGTGGTGTTGCGCCACAGGGCAAGACCTGCTTCTGCCGCTGCCAGAGCACGATCCAGATCGGCCGTGCTGGCATGTGCGACCGTACCAATTTTCTCACCAGTGGCGGGGTTCACCACCGGCAAGGTCTTGCCAGATGCGGCATCCTGCCATTGATTATTAATGAGAAGTTGCGTATTGGGGTAGGACATAGGCTTGCCTGAAAAGTAAACTTGCTATGATAGCGCTTTAGCCAAATTGAGATGAGCATAGAGTTCAAAGCTGTCAGCCGCCGCTTCACCACCCGCACCAGTGATGTGCTGGCAGTGAATGAGGTGAGTTTTGCCATTGCCGCGCACGAGGTGGTGTCCATTATTGGCCCCTCCGGCTGTGGCAAAAGCACCTTACTTAACATGGGCGCCGGTCTCGACAAACCCACGAGCGGCACGGTGTGGGTCGATGGCAAAGAAGTGCTCGGGCCCAATCCGCAAGTGGCTTTCATGCTGCAAAAAGACCTGCTCATGCCTTGGCGCAACATCCTCGACAACGTCCTGCTTGGCTTAGAGTTACGCGGCGCCGACAAAAGCAGCAGCGAAAAAAAAGCCCTGGCGCTCATGCATAAATGCCGTCTTGCCGGTTTTGAAAAACACTACCCGCACCAACTCTCTGGCGGCATGCGCCAACGTGCGGCGCTGGCGCGCACCCTCGCGGTAGACCCCGATGTTTTGCTGATGGATGAGCCCTTCTCCGCCCTTGATGCACAGACCAAGATGATCTTGCAGCAAGACTTGGCACGCACCGTCATGAGCGAACAAAAGACCATGCTCTTTATCACCCATGATCTGGTCGAGGCCGTGGCGCTCTCCGACCGCATCCTGGTGATGAGTGAACGCCCCGGCAGCATCATCGCCAACATCTTGGTCGACATCCCCGAACGTGCTAACCCCATGCAACGCCGCCAACACCCACGCGTTGGCGCTTTGGTGGGTGAACTCATGCAGCTCTTACACCTAAACGAAGCGACCGCGCTGCATTAACATCCAAGGCACACGCCGTGGGTAGATGTTAAAAATCGTACAACTGAGCAGGATTATCCACCAGCAATTTTTGCGCGGCCTCCATTGAGTTCTCGACTCCCAAAGCCTGCAACACGGTATCAAGGGCTTGCTGATTATCGACCACTCGAAAGGGCTCTATCTGCTCGCTGTGGTGCGGCTCTTTGTTGTCTCCCCTCTTGCCTCCGCCCGTGTGCGGCCAGTCAGTCCCCCAGAGTACTTGGGTTGGTGCAGCGGCATAAAAGCCTTGGCTGAGTTCAGCCGCGCTAAAACCCGGGGCGAGACGGTAAGCCGCTGACAGCTTGACGTAAATGGGGTATTGGCGCATGCAATCAAAGAGCTGTGTCAACTGCACCGCGTCATCAGTGCCTCCGGCAAAGTGGTCAAGCACCACGGGCATGTCCAGTTGCTTGTATATATCCAGCAGTTGCATGTGCATGTCCATGCTGGTGTACACCTGTAAGTGCCAGCCCAGATGCTTGCACGCACGACTGATAGCGAAATAGTCCTCTGCTTGGTATTGCCCATTGACCTTGATGTTGATGCGCAGTCCGCGCACGCCTGCTGCGTGCAGGGACAAAATGTCTGCTTCGCTGCAGTGGCGAGTCTCCACCACTGCCACGCCTCTGGCCGTCACTTGACCCGCTGCCGACAATGCAGTCATGGCGGTAAGCAGGCAGCGATTGTCCGTGCCATACACGCTGGGTTGTATCAGCACCACACGCGACATGCCTTGCTTCACCAACATGTCTGTCAGCTCGTCCACACTGGCATCGGGAGGGGTATAAGCACGCGGCGTGGTCAGTGGGAAGTGTTGCTTGTCAAACACGTGCACATGGGTGTCACAGGCATTTTGCAAAAGTAAGCTCATAAAGAAGCATCAGAGAGTGATGACAGGCTAGGATTTTTCCTCAGCAGCAGCACTTAAGTGCATGCGCATAAAGTCGGCTGCAAGCACCAAGCG
>JBDKJU010000246.1:0-2613 GCA_039796435.1 Pseudomonadota bacterium
CTTTAAAACTAAAATAATAATTTCAGCGAGTATACGTCCATCAAACATGTTAACCAAGCAGCAAGTCGAGCAATACCATGCAGAAGGAGCCATTGTTGTACCTGGGGTGATGGACAAGGCCTGCGTGCACGAGATGAACACGGTACTTGCCCAATTGGTGGAAGAGTCACGTCAGGTCAGTTCCCACAACGACATCTACGATCTTGAGCCTGGCCACACCGCCGACGAACCACGCGTGCGCCGCATCAAAAAACCACACCTCGTGCACCCGGTGTTTCACGACTTTGCGCGCTCGACCCGCTTGACGGCCTGTCTGCACGCCCTTCTGGGTGATGCTGCGCGTCTGTATGGCACCAAACTCAATCTCAAGTCCCCCGGCTATGGATCGGCTGTCGAGTGGCATCAGGACTGGGCCTTCTACCCCCACACCAATCAGGATGTGTTGGCCGTGGGCGTGATGCTCAATGACACCACCACGAGCAATGGTGCCATGCTGGTCATTCCCGGCACCCACACCGGCCCCACCTTTGATCACCACGACGCCGAAGGCTATTTCTGTGGTGCGATGGACCCGGAAGACTGCGGGCTTGATTTCAGCACCGCCGTAGCCTGTGAAGGCCCGGCAGGCTCCTGCTCATTCCACCACGTGCGTCTGGTGCATGGTTCTGCGCAAAATATCTCGGACAAGCCACGCGGCCTGCTGCTCTACGAAGTCGCCGCCGCCGATGCCTACCCCTTGATGGGCATCGCCCACGCCTACGGCAACTACGAGGCCTACAACGAGCGCCTGCTCTACGGCTCCCCCACGGTCACGCCACGCTTCGACGCCGTCGCTGCCCCTGTGCGCATGCCCTTGCCACCAGCCAAAAATCAGGGCTCCATTTACGAAAACCAATTGTCAGGCAAGTCTTTTTTTAGCAAACGCATTTAATTCTTCATTAATTCTTTACCCCAGCATTTCACTCCCAGGACACTCATGAGACACAAACCCCTTTATCAATCCATCCTTGTTGCTTTAAGCGGCTCTGCCAGCCTGCTGGCGCCTCTGCTCATTAGCCCGGCGCACGCCCAAACCACAGCCAGCAACAGCACCGAGACCATTTCTATCGTCGGTTCACGCCGCAAGCAGGAATCTGCCACGGACACCACTGTGCCAGTCGACACCATCAGCGTGGGCAAAATCGCCGAGCAAGGCGGACAGTTTGACCTAGCGCAAACCTTGGCCAATCTCTCCCCCTCTTTTAACTCCTCGCGTCAAACCGGTGCCGACGGCGCCGACCTCATCGACTCCATTGCCCTGCGTGGTCTGGGCTCTGATCAAACCTTGGTGTTGCTTAACGACAAACGCCGCCACAGCGCCGCTCTGGTCAACCTTTTCGGTGCGCGTAACCGTGGCTCCACCGGCACCGACATGAACACCATTCCCGCCCTGGCGGTAGACAACATTCAGGTCCTGCGCGACGGTGCTGCTGCACAGTACGGGTCTGATGCCATTGCCGGCGTCATCAATGTCACCCTCAAAAAGAAACTCGGCTGCGAAGCCATCATGGGCTACGGCCAATACAGTGCTGGCGATGGGAAAAATTACCTTGGTTCTGGCTACTGCGGCTACCGCTTGGGAGAAGATGGGGTCATGGCGCTGACCGCCGAATACCAAGACCGTGGCCGCTCTAACCGTGCAGAAGCAGGCAACCCACGCATCATCGGCGACACCGCCGTCAAAAACGCCACCGTGTTTGGCAATGGCGAAGTTCCGCTCACCGGCACGAGCAAGTTTTATTTCACCTTGGGTCTGCAAAAACGCGATGCCTCTTCCGGTGCTTGGGCACGTGAAGGTTTGGGGTCAGACGACATCCCCTCACGCAACTCCGCCGCCATGTACCCCAATGGCTTTGTCCCCTTCATCAATGCCAACATCGAAGACCGCACCCTCATCGGCGGCTTCAAATCGCAATGGAATGGTTGGACCACGGACTTGTCTCAGACCTATGGCTACAACCGCATGGACTACGTGATCGACCGCACCTTAAACGCCTCCATCGCCAACAAAGACCTGCTTGCAGGCGGCAAAGGCATCAGCCCCAGCCGCTTTAATGCAGGTGGTTTTTCATTCCAGCAAATGACCACCAATGCCGACATGAGCCGGTACTTTGACCAGGTCATGGGCTTGGGCACCAATGTGGCCGTGGGCGCAGAGTATCGCCGTGAAAACTACAAGATTTTCGCCGGTGAAGCAGGCTCATACATTGATGCCGATGGCGTGGGCGTCGGTGGCAATGCCGGCAGCCAGGGCTTCCCCGGCTTCCAGCCAGTGGACGCCACCAATAAAAACCGCAGCTCGGTGGCCGCCTACCTTGACCTTGAAGCCGATGTCACCCGCGCCTGGAAGCTGCAAGCAGCCGCGCGCGGCGAACGCTACAGCGACTTCGGCTCTACCCTCACCGGCAAACTGGCCAGCAGCTTCAAGATGAGTGAGGCCCTGACCGCCCGCGGCTCGCTGAGCACTGGCTTTCGCGCACCCTCACTGCAGCAGGTGTATTTCTCCTCCACCTTTACTGACTTCATTTCCGGCGTGCCCATGGACGTGGTGCTGGCCCCCAATGGTAGCGCTGC
>JBDKJU010000247.1:0-9964 GCA_039796435.1 Pseudomonadota bacterium
AAGCCGTGGCATCATGTGCGCCGGAGAAGGCCACACGTTTGAGTTGCTTGTCGGCATCTATGCCGGCTTGCGCCAGAAAATGGCGAGGCATCAAATGACCAGACGTAGACGAAGGTGAACCGAAGGTCAGGGTTTTGCCATTGAGATCACTAAGGCTTTTGATGCCCGAATCAGTGCGGGTGACAAACACCGATTTGAATTGCTCGTCTTCAGCCCTTTGCACCAAGGGAATAGCGGTGCCGTTACTGCGGATTTTGGCTTGCACAAAAGTGAAGCCTCCATACCACACCATGTCCAGTTTTTTGGCTGCCAATCCTTCGACGGTCGCGGCGTAGTCATTGACTGGAGTGAACTCGACCTTAAGCCCGGTTTTGCTTTCCAAATACTTGCCTAAAGGGGTGAACTTGCGAATGAGTTCGGTTGGGTTCTCGTCTGGGATGGCGGAGACTTTAAGGGTCTGTGCACCAAGAGTACAAGACAAGGCAAGGGTCAGGGCAGAAAGGTATTTCAGCATGGGTAAACTACGGTGATGAACAAGCTTTCTATTGTAAGACAGCAACTGCCAGACGATGCACAGGAGCTGCGTAAAGCACGGGTTGATTTAGAGGCGGCGCAGGCATCACTATCTCCCAAATATTTTTATGATGCCTTGGGATGCCGTTTATTTGAGGCCATTTGCCTCTTGCCTGAGTATTACCCCACGCGCACTGAAGCAGCGATTTTTTCTGCGTATGAAAATGAAATAGCGCATTGCATTCAAAGCAATAAAAATTTCCTTGATCTGGGGGCAGGCGATTGCCAAAAGGCAGGCTTTTGGTTGGCCAGAACACAACCCCAGCATTACCTGGCTTTGGACATTGCCGAGTCTGCCATCGTGCCTGCACTAGAAAGCTTTACCCAGCAGCACCCGCGTTTGCAGTGCACTGCCGTGGTGTGTGATTTCACTCGTGGGTTTGATGTGAACGAGTTGTTGGGGGCATTACCTACCACGGTGTTTTATCCGGGCTCAAGCATTGGTAATTTTTCCCCTGCGGAGGCCTTGCAGTTTCTTACCCGTATGGCGGCACATACCCACGGTGGAGGGCTGCTGATTGGGGTGGATATGCGCAAAGACAGCGCTCGTCTGCAGGCCGCGTATGATGACGCGGTGCTGGTGACCGCAGCTTTTAACTTGAATGGCCTGCGGCATCTGGCACGCTTGTTAGGGGCGCAAGTCTCTATTCGCGACTTTGCCCACCGCGCCTCGTTTAATACCGACAAGTCACGCATTGAAATGCACCTAGAAGCTCTGTGCGACACGCAAATCACCTTTGCTGATGGTGCCGTGCGCCGGTTTGCTCGCGGTGAGCGCATCCACACTGAAAACTCTTACAAATACAGCGTCGCTGAGTTTGCTGATTTGCTGAGGCAGGCAGGTTTTCAGCAACATCAATGTTGGCAAGATCAGCAAGGAGACTTTGCGGTGTTTTATGCCCGCGTTTGACTTGGATGCAACGCGTGCCTTTGGTGGGACGCATCGTCTGTACGGGCAAGGCGCCGCAGACAAACGGGCGCGAGCACCGCTCACCGTGGTGGGCATTGGGGGGGTGGGTTCATGGGCGGCCGAGGCATTGGTGCGCAGCGGGGCGCAGAAACTACACCTGATAGATGCGGATCAGGTGGCAGAGTCAAACCTGAATCGTCAAAGCCAGGCCACTATTCATACTATTGGGCAGACCAAGACGGAAGCTCTGGCTGAGCGCTTGCTGGCGATCAACCCTGAGCTTGAGCTGCGTTTAAGCGAGTGCTTTTTGTCAGCCGATAATCTACATTTGCTCTCAAACTCTGCCTATGTTGTGGACGCTATAGATCAGGTCAGGGTTAAAAAAAGCATGCTGGATTTTTGTCGTAGCGAGAAAATTCCGCTGGTGGTGTGCGGCGCCGCCGGTGGCAAAACCAGGCCTGAGTTTTTGCGGGTGTGTGATTTGAGCGACACCACGCATGATGGACTACTGGCCGCTCTGCGGCGGTTGTGTCGCCAAAGTGCCTACCCGGCGCAAGGCAAGATGCGGGTTCGCTGTATTTCGAGTGCAGAACAAAACCAATCAGGCAAGCCGGCTCTAGACTCTGCCGCGGGCTTGGCCTGCCGCGGTTATGGCTCCTCGGTGATGGTGACCGCCAGTATGGGCATGATGGCCGCCAGTGTGGTGCTGAACGAGTTGTTGTAATTTTGTCTTTAGTTTGAGCATTTAAAGAATATTTAAGAATAAACTCCGCAGGCGCTTGCAAACGTTTGCAAATTTGTTACACTGTGGTCAAGGGCATGCTTTCCGCCTGATCTCGCGCGTGATCGTGTTAGTACCACCACGCGCACCTAATTCCGCTGGGGTAATATTTTTTACTTTGGCAAACATTTGCAATACGTATAATTCCCTGTAGTGAACTTGCCTGGCACGGCTCACGCTGTGCCGGGTTTTTTTTTAAGCAACCACACTGGTATCTTATTTTGCAAACGATTTCTGCCTCTGCGAAGGAAAATTGCTATCAGCTGCTGTCCAGCCTGTATGGCCGTCGCGCTGATTTTGAGTCCTGGTGGCTGGAATTTGCCACTGCTGTTGACCAACTCGCCCAAGCCCGCCCACCCGCCTTGCGCCAATTGGATGCAGAGCGGACACGCAGTCCGGATTGGTTTTTATCGGAGCGCATGCTGGGCTATTGTGCGTACACCGAGCGATTTGCCGGTAGCTTGGCTGGGGTAGCCAAACGCATCCCTCACCTGAAAAGTCTGGGGGTGACTTATCTGCATTTGCTGCCGTTTTACCTTACCCGTGAGGGCGGTGAAGATGCCAATGACGGTGGTTTTGCCATTGCTGATTTTGAGCAGATCGCACCGCATTTGGGCAGTATGCAAGACCTTGCGCCTTTGTGTCAGCAGCTGCGCGACGCAGGCATTAGCCTCTGCGCTGATTTTGTGCTGAATCACGTGGCCGACACCCACCCTTGGGCTCTCGCTGCCAAACAAGGCGACAAGAAATATCTCGATTACTTTCGCAGTTTCCCAGATCGCAGCGTGCCAGAGCAGTATGAACAGAGCTTGGGTGAGGTGTTTCCAGAAACTGCGCCCGGTAACTTCACTTACCACCCCGAATCAGGTCGTTGGTTCTGGACTACTTTTTATCCCTATCAATGGGACCTGAATTATGAAAATCCGCAGGTCTTTAGTGAGATCGCCCTCACCTTGCTGCGTTTGGCCAATCGTGGGGTAGAGATATTTCGTTTGGATTCGGCGCCATTTTTATGGAAGCGTCTGGGCAGCAACTGCATGAATCTGCCCGAGGCACACACGCTGTTATCCGCTTTGCGGGCTTTGTGCGCTTGGGCGGCACCCGCGGTCTTGCTCAAGTCGGAGGCCATAGTGCCAGCGGCGCAAGCCGCTGCGTACTTGGGCACGGAGGGCAGAGAAGAATGTCAGATTGCCTACCATGGTGCATTGATGGCATCTGCTTGGGCAAGTCTGGTAGAACAGAACGTGGCCTTGGTGCAAGCGGTGATTGCAGCCACGGCCAAGGCACCTCGGCACACCTCTTGGTTAACGTATGTGCGCTGTCACGATGACATTGTCTGGAGCACACTCAAACCACAGGTGCAGGACCTAGGAGGGGACTACTTAAGCCGAGTTGGCCATGTGTCGCGTTTTCTTGCCGGTCAGGTGGAGGGCAGCTATGCGCATGGGCTCAGCTTTCAAACTGCTGGCAATAGCGAGGCCGTGCATGGCACCAATGGAATGTGCGCCGCCTTGACTGGCTACAGTGCTGCAGCTCGCTATGCGCAAGAGCGCATCTTGATTTTGTATGCGCTTGCCTGTGCGCACGGCGGGGTGCCAGTCATTTATATGGGTGATGAGCTAGGTCAGGGCAATGATGCAGACGGGTGGCACAGACAGGACAGTCGCTGGGTACACAGACCCTACTGGGATGAGTCCCTGTTTGAGGCTTCGCCATCCCTGCTGCAGGAGATGAAGGCTTTGTTTCAAAAGCGCGCCGCCCACCCGGATTTTGCTGCAGGCCAGCCCTTGCAGTTGCTTGACAGTGCCTGCCCTGCGGTGTTGTTGTTCAAGCGAGGCCAGAATACACTGTGCGCTTTCAATTTCAGCGATGCAGAGCAAGAGCTAAAGAGTCTTGACTTGCGCTTGGCACCCTGGACCTATCGTTTTATCGCCATGAAATAAGCAGTTCAACCTAGGAGGAGACATGAGCACACGTAAGCCGACATTGAGTTTTGGCCAAATTCTGAACATGAATTTTGGCTTTTTTGGCATCCAGTACAGTTTTGGTCTGCAGCAGGCCAATATGACCCCGATTTATTCTTATCTTGGGGCAGACGAATCGAGTTTGCCCTTGCTGTGGTTGGCTGGCCCCATGACCGGGCTGATAGTCCAACCGATTATTGGGGCCTTGTCTGACAAGTCATTGTCCCCACGCGGTCGTCGCACGCCATTTTTTATGTGGGGCGCCATCATCTGCAGTCTGGCCCTGATAGCCATGCCTTTCAGTCCAGCATTGTGGTTTGCCGCCAGTGTGTTGTGGATTATGGACGCGGCCAATAACACCACTATGGAGCCCTACCGTGCTTATGTCAGCGACAGGCTGAATCCTGAGCAACACCCGCAAGGCTTTCTCACCCAGAGCGCCATGACCTCGTTTGCGCAGACCTTGGCCTATTTGACGCCCAGTGTCCTTGTGTTTGTGGGCATGAACAAAGACGCGGTCAATGCCAGCAATATTCCCCACATCGTGGTCACGGCGTTTATGATTGGAGCGGTGCTGTCTATCAGCTCAGTCTGGTGGTCGCTCAAAAAAGTGCCAGAGCTGCCGCTTAGTGCAGAAGAGCGTCAGGCGATAGAGTCGCAGCCCAGAGGCATTGGCCAGATACTGCCTGATATTGTGTCGGCCTTCAAGACCATGCCCAGTACCATGAAACAACTCATTGTGATGAAATTTTTTCAGTGGTTTGCATTGTTCAGTTACTGGACCTTTATTTCTCCATGCATTGCCAACACCTTGTTTGCGAATGCGGCCACCCGCGATGCGGCGATGCGCGATGCAGGCTTGCTGGTGGGCAAGATGGGCGCTTTTTATAACTTCGTGGCATTTTTGGTGGCCTTGGCTTTAATCCCGGTGGTGCAGCGCGTGGGTGCCAAGTTGTCGCACGCCGTATGTTTGTTGGCTGCGGGTGTTGGTCTGTATCTGCTGCCAGGGATTAAAAGCGAAGCCTTGATGTTTTTGCCTATGCTCGGCATGGGGCTTGCTTGGGGCAGCATTATGGGCAATCCATACATCATGTTGGCGGGCAGTTTGCCCAAGGAGCGGGTGGGCATCTACATGGGCATATTCAATATGTTCATCGTGATTCCGATGATGATTCAGATCTTCGTTCTTGATACAACTTATAAAACCTGGTTCGCTGGAAAGCCAGAAAACGTCATCCAGGTGGCCGGTGTTTTCATGATACTTGCCGCCATTGCCACCTTGTTTATCAAGATCACGCCAGACAAAAAGTAGTTCTGTCAAAATGGGCGAAACTCGAAAGAATCGCCCATGCGCCCATCACTTTTTTTAAACGCTGTGTCCCGTTTGGGCATGGCGTTTTTGCTTTCTGCTGTCAGTTTGCTGGGCCATGCGGCCACCTCGGTGCAGCGATTTACGCCCGTGGGCGAGGCGAAAAACACCGTGCAGGTGACGGCCAGGTTCTCTGGCCACATGGTGCGTCTTGGTGACCCACGTCAGGACGACCCGTTTATCATCAAATGTCCGCAAACAGGGCAAGGGCGCTGGATTGACACGCATGCATGGGCTTATGAGTTCTCTAGACCTCTGCGCTCAGGGCTGAATTGCAGTTTTGCCTTGAAGCCAGAACTCAAAGATGTCGCGGGCGAGGCGCTAAGTGGCACACGAGAGTTCAGTTTTTTTACCGGCGTGCCGGTATTGTTGGACGTACAGCCTCATGCCTACGATGCGATAGAGGAAGACCAATTGTTCATTATGGCCTTTGATGCGCCAGTGAGTGATGAAACCTTGCGCAAGGCTCTGCGTTGCGAAAGTGACAAATTGCCCACCGCCATTGCTATCTCGCCAGTGGCGGGTCCTGAAAAAGAAAAAATTCTGGAAACAGTGAAGAAGCAGCGTTCCTATTTCATGCAGCGCGACAAAGACAGGCCTGAGAAACACTTTTCGGTATTCAAGTGTGCACAACGTCTGGCCGCAGACAGTGGACTGCGTTTGCGTTTCAATGATTTGCTGGACATGGGCAAAATCAAGAACGACAAGAACTATCAGGTTCGGGCCGAATTCAGCGCCAAGCTGGAGTGCACCCGTTTGAATGCACGGGCCAATTGCGCCCCGGTGGCCCCGGTGGTGCTGCAGCTGAGCACCCCTGTGCCAAAACAAAAGGCGGCGCAGATGTTTTTACAAGACGCGGCAGGTAAAAAGCACCCCGCCAGCTTTGATGCCGACTCTGCTAGCGTAAGCAATGTCAGCAGCGTTTATTTTGCTCCCCCCTTTGACGCCAAACAGACGGCGCAACTGCATTTGGGGCAGGCTTTGACAGACGAGTCGGGCAGGGCGCTGGCCAATGCGCAGGACTTTCCCATGAAAGTGGTGTTTGACGAGATGCCTCCCTTGGTCAAGTTTTCTGGTCGATTCGGTATTCTCGAACGGGGCAGCAAAGACGCGCCAGCACTTTTGCCAGTGCATGTGCGCAATATAGAGCCCATGTTGAAAGTGCAGGTTTTGGATGCCAAGGATGCCTGGGCCTTGGGCGATAGGAAGAGCCGAGCGATACAGGGTAAAGTGCTCAGGGTCACGCACGAGGAGGGCATCAGACAATGGTACGAGTCATTTCAGGCGTCAGCTTACGAAGATGATGGCGAGGACAAGCGCTTTAAGGCGCTTTTAAACAGTCGCGATGCGGGCAAGACCATTAACCTCCCCACCCGAGCCGATAAGGCATTAGAGACCATCGGGATCCCTCTGACAGAGCCGGGGTTTTATCTGGTAGAGGTGGCCAGCCCCAAGCTGGCAAGTGCGTATCTGGACAAGCCAGATCAAACTTATTATGTGCGCACCAGTGTGCTGGTGACCAACATGTCAGTGCACCTCAAATACAGTGAGGCCGGGGCTTTGGCCTGGGTGACTTCGCTGGACAAAGGGCAGCCAGTCAGTGGCGCCGAAGTGACCTTGTGGGACTGTCAACAACAGGTGTTGTGGCGCGCCAGCACCAATGACTCCGGAGTGGCAAAAACTGAAAAACTGGCTAGGCCAGCCGACAGTTGCAAGGACAAGGATAAGGCCTTGATGTTGACTGCCCGATTGGCGGATGACCTGAGTTTTGTGATGAGCAACTGGAATGAGGGAATACGCTCTTGGGACTTCGGTTTGCCAGATGCCACGCATGAGTCGAGCAAATTGCGCGCCCACACCATCCTCAATCGCAGCCTGCTCAAGGCAGGTGAATCGGTGCACATGAAACACCTGGTGCGTGGGGTAGAGAACACCGGTTTTTCGCTGGCTTCTTGGGCTCCTAAAAAGGTGGTGCTGCAACATCTGGGGTCTGACACACGCTATGAGTTTGACAACAGTGTTTGGCATGAGGGCAGCGCCACGGCCAGCGTGACCATACCTAAAGAGGCCAAAGAAGGACTGTACGATGTGTTGTTAGGTGACCGACGCACCGCCAGTGTGCGGGTGCAGACCTACCGCCTGCCCTTTTATCAGGCCAGTTTGAGCACGCGCGACAAGCTCTTGGTGAATCCCAAAAATATCGCCATCAACGCGCAACTCAGGCTATTGGCTGGGGGGACTGCGGCTGGCTTGCCGGTGCAACTGTATTCGCGCTATGAGCGTTACACCCCACGTTTTGACAGCTATGAAGACTTTAGTTTTGGGGCTGAACTGGTGCGCACAGGCAGTTTCAGCTCGGAGCAGGAGGAGAGCCAATCAGAGGCCGACAACGCTCCCAGCAAGTTGCAACGTGAAAAGGCGCAGAACACCAACGCTGCAGGTGCCAGCAGTTGGGACATAGCCCCACCGAGTAAAAATCAGCTGAGCCGACAGGCACAAAGTCTGGTGGCCGAAATCAGTTACGCAGATCCCAATGGGCAAATCCAATCGGCTGGCTTGCGTGCGACTGTGTGGCCTTCGGCAGTGGTTCTGGGTATTAAGGCCGAACCCTTTGTCTCGACCAGAAGCGCCGCACGTCCCAATGTGCCTCTGACCTGGCGGGTACTGGCCGTCACGACCGAGGGCAAACCCTTGGCCAAGCAGGCCATCGTGGTGGAGGGCTTTACCCGACAGGGCTACAGTGTGCGCAAACGCCTCTTGGGTGGCTTTTATGGTTATGAGGACAGCACTGCGGTGAAATCTTTGGGCACTTTATGTGAAGGCCAGAGTGATGAACTGGGCATGTTGCTGTGTCAGACCCCCGTTCCCTCGTTGCAGGGCGCCGAGCTCTTGCTACAAGCCAATAGCAAGGACAGTGAGGGCAATCAGGCTTACACCAATACGCGTATTTTTCTGGCGGGGCAAAGTGACTGGGGGCCAGCACTCGAGCATGATCGCATGGATGTGATCGCAGAAAAAAAGCAGCTCAAGGCTGGCGAGAAAGCCCGCTTGCGCCTGCATATGCCGTTTCGTGAAGCCACGGTGTTGCTGACGGTAGAGCGTGAAGGGGTGCGCAGCTATTTGGTTAAACAGGTATCACGCACCGACCCGGTAGTAGAAGTTCCGATCGCAGTGGAGGACGCTCCGAACGTGGTGGTGACCGCGCTGGCCGTGCGTGGGCGAGCGCATTACACCCCGCCCAGCACTTGGGAGAGATTCAGCCATTGGTGGCGCAGCATGTTGCATAAAGTGGGGCTATTGAAAACCGCACCCGAAGACTTGGAGCAGGCGGCAGATTATCAGCACACGGCTTTGGCAGATCTAGCCAAACCAAGCTTTAAATTGGGCATGACCGAGCTGAAGGTGTCGTGGGAGGCCCACAAAATCAATGTGGCAGTCAAGACCGAAAAACCCAGCTACGCGCCGCGTGACACTGCCAAGGTGGAGCTGACCTTGAGCGACGCACAGGGCAAACCACTGAACGGTGAGGCGGCGGTGGCTGTCATCGATGAGGCCTTGTTGCAGTTAAGCCCCAATCGTTCATGGGAGGTGTTAGAGGCCATGATGCAGCAACGCATGTTGTCGGTGCAAACGGCCACCGCAGGGGGGCAGGTCATTGGCAAACGGGTGTTTGGGGCCAAGGCCGTGCCAGTGGGTGGGGATGGAGCAGTGGCTTCATCCACACGCTCGGTGTTTGATCCGGCTGTGTTTTGGCAGGCCACAGTGCGCACCGACGCCAATGGTCGTGCGCAGTTGGAGGTGCCTTTGAAAGATGCTTTGTCTCGCTTTAGAGTGGTGGCGGTGGCCACCCAAGGGGCCAATTTATTTGGTACAGGCAGTGGCAGTTTTACCACCACACAAAGTCTGCAATTGTTTTCTTCCGTGGCGCCTGTATTGCGCAGTGGCGATGCCACCACGGTGGCGGTGATGATTAAAAACGCCAGTGAGCAGAATATAGAGGTGGACTTAGACGCGCAGAATGATGCGGGTATCGTGCTTAAGGAGCCGAGCAAAAAAATCAAACTGGCCAAAGATGAAACACAGCAAGTGATGTGGCCTGTCACCCTCCCCAAACAAGCGGGCAATGTGCAGTGGACATTCAGCGCGCGCAGTGAGAAACACACAGACCGCATTTCGGTGTCACAGCAGATTGTCTCGGCTTACCCGCCGCGTGTGGTTCAGGCCACCCTTGCCCAACTTGATGGTCAATGGCAGCTGCCCTTGACAATGCCTTCGGACAATCTGGACAACAGTGGTGGGGTAGAGGTGGGTCTTAGTGCCAAGCTGGCAGGCAATGTGGGCGGCATTAAGGATTTCTTTTTGAAATA
>JBDKJU010000248.1:0-3428 GCA_039796435.1 Pseudomonadota bacterium
ACTCCAGGTGTTGATGATGGCGATGACTGGTTTGCCAGCATATTCAGAACGGTGAAAGCCCATTTGCGCGGTGCGTGAGCGATGACCAAAGGAGCGCATGTCCTTCACCCCGTACCAACGATGACTGCGCAATTCTTCAGGTTTTTTAAGTGTGTTCATATTATCGATTGTTTAATTGACGCCAGGCCGCAAAATCGCTTTGGCTTTGTGGATCAGTGGGCGGGTAGAGGCCGAGAATGCTGCGTCCTTCGCGTACTTTTTCGCTGACAAAATCTTCAAAAGCGGTCATTTCATGTGCCTCATCGGCGATCTCATCGGCAATGCCAGCGGGAATGATCACCACCCCCTCATTGTCGCCCAACACCACGTCGCCTGGCCACACCGGCGCATCGCCACAGCCAATGGGCACGTTGATGTCTAAGGCCTGATGCAAGGTTAAGTTAGTGGGGGCAGAGGGCTTGGCGTGGTAGGCTCGCATAGTCAAGGCCGCAATTTCAGGTGAGTCGCGAAAGCCACCATCAGTCACTATACCGGCGCAGCCACGCACCTGCATGCGTGTCACCAAAATAGACCCCGCCGATGCCGCACGCGCATCTTGACGACTGTCAATCACCATCACCGCGCCGGGGGGGCACTCTTCCACGGCTTTACGCTGCGGATGAGCGCGGTCTTGAAACACTGAAATATTGTTTAAATCCTCACGTGCGGGGATGTAGCGCAAAGTGAATGCCTCCCCCACCATGTTGTCTTTTTTGTGCGCGAGTGGCACCACACTTTGAATAAATTGTCGGCGCAAACCGCGTTTAAACAAAGCAGTGCAGACCGTGGCCACACTCACCCCCATCAATTTACTTCTGGTTTTTTCACTTAACATAAATCAATTTTTGACCGCTAAAATAATCAGATAATGAATTTTAAACAACACATGTTGGCGGTGGCAAAAGAGCGGGGCATGACGCTTGATGAGGCGCAACTGAGCGCCGTGGACACACTCTCTGATTTACACTTGGCGCTGTCCGCTCTCAAACAAAACCGAGCCTCTTTGCTGGGGCGGGTGCTCAAATCCGGCACCGTACCCAAGGGGCTTTATTGTTATGGTGGGGTAGGTCGCGGCAAGAGTTTTTTGATGGACCAGTTTTTCGCTGCCTGCGAACATAAACGCAAAGTACGCATACACTTCCATGCTTTCATGCGCAGTGTGCATGAAGAGTTAAAGCTGCTGAAGCAGCAAGACGACCCGATAGAAGTGCTATGCGAGAGCCTGGCCAAACGCTATCGTCTTATCTGCCTTGATGAATTTCACGTCAACGACATCGCCGATGCCATGATACTCGGACGGGTGTTTAGTGGTGCGCATCGCCGTGGTGTGGTGTTTGTGCTGACCAGTAACTATGCGCCTGACGAGCTCTACCGCAATGGCCTGCAACGCGAGCGCTTCTTGCCCACCATAGACGCCATCAAAGACGCACTCACCATCTTGCGCATTGATGCCGGCACCGATTATCGTCGTCGCACGCTGACCGCACGTGAGGCGTATTATTTTCCTGTCAATGAAAAAAACGAAGCCCACTTAGCCGCCCTGTATGCCGCGCTGGAGCACAACCCTAGGCCTGAAAAACACTGGCATGTAGCGGGGCGGGATATTTCAGTGAAGGAGCGGGGAGACACCGTCATCTGGACCAGCTTCGAGGCGCTGTGCGTGACGGCGCGTTCGCAAGAAGATTATCTAGAACTGGCGCGGTTGCATCAAAGCCTCTTGTTATCGGGAGTGCCGCGTCTGTCTACCGTAAGCCCCTCTAGCTTGCGGCGTTTTACACTGCTCGTCGATGTGCTCTACGACCACCGCGTCAAGCTGGTGATGACGGCAGAAGCCCCTCTCCACATACTCGCAGAATTCGACCCGCAGGTGCAAGATGCCAATCTCGCGCGCATGCTCTCAGAGTTTGTGCGCACTGCCAGCCGACTGACCGAAATGCAGTCAGCCGACTATCTGGCCTTAGCGCATCTGCCCTTTGTGTCTTTATAGGCGTGTCTTTATAGACCTTATCTTTATAAACCGCGTCTTTGTAAGCCACGCCTTTGTAGTTGCAGCCCCAAGAGCATCAAGCCCATCAGGCCGCTCAGCCATGCCCAGTGACTTAGCCCAGGCACTGCCTCTGCCGATACTGGCGCTGCCGCCACGAACGGTCCACTCGGGTCGGTGATCTCGCCATTTAGGCTCAAGTCATTGTCGCCCCAGCCGCCGTCGGTGACGTCAAAGCTGGCGCTGTTGCCACTGATGCTCAGGTTCTGTGGCTGGTACAGGCCGTCGGCAGGCAATGTGCTGGCCGCCGCTCGGCCGTATTTGTAGTAGCTCACCACTCCTAGGTTTTGTGGCCAGGTGATGGTGATGCGAGCGGTGAAGCCGGCAGTGCAGTTGCTTAGTTTGAAGCGGAACAGTCCTTGTGGTTCGATCAAGTTAGGTGATCCTGCGATCACCACGGGGGCGATGAAACCGGTGTTGGCTGCGTCAAAGCCGCAGTTGGGGCCGCCATTGCTGCTGGTGAAGCTGGCACTGCCGATACCGGCTGCTAGGCCGCCATTGGCCACTGGCGGGGGCACGGTGGTGCCGGTAAAAGGAGTGCCTTGCAGGCTGGCATTGCCCAAGGGGGCGGGGACATAGTTGGCGGTGACGCTTTGGTTGCTGGTGATGTTGCTTAGGTTGCAGGCACCCGTGCCACTGCAGGCACCACTCCATCCGGTGAAGCGGAAAAACGGATTGACTGTCTGTGTGCAGCTGGCGCTGCCGCCACTACTCACAGGATTGGGGCTACAAACAACACTTCCCCCGGCCACAGGACTGGCCGCTGCCGTGATAGAGTAACTCAAGGCAGTGATAAAGTTTGTGTCTGTGGCGTTGTTATTACCCGTATTAGGATCGGCGGTGCTGCCGGACACGGTCGCTGTTGTGGACAAGTTACCCGAGGTGCTGGGGCTAATGGCACAGCTGGCGGTGTAAGTGACCGAGCCAGCAGCAGGTAAGTTAACCGTGTCTGCAATATTGCCGCTGCCAGACGCAGTACAGGTGCCACCGCCGGAACCGACACAGGTCCAAGTGCAAGTAAGTGCGGCCGGAAAGGGCAATGACACTGCGGCACCACTGGCATTGGATGGGCCGGCATTACTGGCAATGATGGTGTAGGTGGTGCTTCCACCCGCCGTGACTGTGGTGACACTGTCAGTATTGCTAATGGCCAGGTCCGCAGAAGAAGCAATGATGTCTGTATCGGTGGCGCTGTTGTTACCAGGATTTGGATCCGTAGTAATGCCGCTGCTCACGGTGGCGGTGTTGGACAACACGCCGGTGGCAGCGGCGTGAATCGCGCAACTGGCGGTATAAGTGACCGAGCCACCAGCAGGCATATTCACCGTGTCAGCGATATTGCCGC
>JBDKJU010000249.1:0-3054 GCA_039796435.1 Pseudomonadota bacterium
ATTCTTAAAAACTATTTTGGGTAACCCACCATTATAACGCTTTTTCCAGCTTTGAACGTGGATGCGCCGCATCATAGACGCGGGCCAGATGCTGAAAGTCCAAATGGGTATACACCTGCGTGCTTTTGATATCCGCATGGCCCAACATTTCCTGCACGGCGCGCAGATCTCTCGAAGATTGCAAGACATGTGAAGCAAAGGCATGGCGCAGACGGTGGGGGTGCACTGCGCTTAACATGCCGCTATCGCGTCCTCTCGCGGCCAGCAGGGTTTGCAGGGCACGGGCGCTCAGCCGTTGACCTCTTTGGCTGATGAA
This sequence comes from Pseudomonadota bacterium, assembly GCA_039796435.1. Taxonomy (GTDB): domain Bacteria; phylum Pseudomonadota; class Gammaproteobacteria; order Burkholderiales; family Casimicrobiaceae; genus JBDKJU01. The sequence continues at coordinate 317 of JBDKJU010000249.1, forward strand.
TACGGGGGCATCGGCCTGTTGTAATTGTTCGGCCAATATTGCTGACAGCCCCAGTGCGATTACCCGTCTTTGCACTATCCAACCTTCTAGGGCGGCGATGGCCTGGGCCCCCAGAGGCACGATGCGTTCTTTATTGCCTTTGCCCAACACCCGCACTTCATGATTTTGCACATCCAAATCTTTGAGATTGATGCCCACACATTCAGATACCCTGAGACCGCTGGAGTAGAGCAACTCAAACATAGCCTGATCACGCAGGTGGCTGACGCGTGGGGTGGCAGGGCGGTGGTCGAGCAGTCTTTGGGTTTCGTCGGGGGACAGGGCATTGGGCAGGCGCTTCTCGCGCTTGGGCGCGCGTACCTGCCGCCAGGGATTGGCAGTGCAAAGCTGTTTGTGCATCAGCTCATCAAACCACTGCCTGAAACAGCTTAAATGTCTGGCAATGCTGACCGCGCCTAGGCCTTGCTCTGCCAGTTGTGCGAGCAGGGCACGGCAGCGCATCAGATCAAGTTCTGCCGGCGCTGGGGCGGGGTCAGTGGTGGTCAATATCGCGATGAGGGCTCGACCATCCTGACGGTAAGAGGCAAGGGTGCGGGGTGAATGGCTGGGCGCAAGCCCAAGGCAGAAGTCATCCAGCAGAGCCTGCCATTGCGCGGCATTCATGCATTCAGGCTGATGGCCTCTGGCATGTGGCGAAAGCGGGCAATGGCGGCGGTCACCAGCTCGGACAGACGCAAGAGGACATCAGTGGCCATTTCGGGGGCGAAGCGCTCGGGGTCAGGACTGGCCAGCAACAAGGCCCCCAGGCAATCCTGTTTGCGCAGTGGCAAATAGGCAAACGAGCGTGCGGGAATATCGGGGGTAAGCCACTGGGCAGACTCGGCGATGGGCATGGCGGTAATTTGCGGCTTGGCCAGACCAGCCATGAGTTGCTCAAACTCAGTGGACACCGGCTGCATGATGTCATGCGCCTGGGCGGAGGCTTGCCACCAGCGCAAGGCCACCTGTGGCACATTAAAGTCTTGTGTCAGACTTTCCAGAATCACCGCCACGCTCATGGGCAGAGTGTCGGCCGAGAGCAAGGCCAAGCAGAGGCGATGTACTTTTTGGTCGAGCACCATGTTTTTGCGGCCATTGTGGTGCATGTCTTCAATGTAGCTCTCTAAGCCTTGGCTGCGCTCACGCAACATCATCATCTGCTTGCCGGCGAGTGAGACTGTTCGTTCACTGTCGTTCAAAGGCAGCTGAATGTCGGTCAGCACATCGGGGTGCTTGAGTAAAAAGTCCTGTACCATGGCCACATCAAGATCTGGCAAAAACTGGTCAGCTGGGGCAATTTGTGTGTGTGGTACTTTCATATGAGGCACTCCGGATATAGTTGGCCACTGGCCACGCGTGTGACAGGGCCGGTCATGGTGAGGTGGAAGTTGTCATCAATGTCAAGCAAAAGTTGTCCGCCGGGCATGTGCACAGTCACGCGCGCATTGACCCAGCCCATTTTGCGGGCCACTGCAGCACAGGCACAGGAACTGGTGCCCGAGGCCAAGGTATAGCCAGCGCCACGCTCCCAGATTTCGATGCGGATATTGTCACGGTCGATGACTTCGAGAAATTGCACATTGGTGCGTTGGGGGAAGTGTGGGTGCACTTCGAGCACAGCCCCTAATTGTTTGGCTTGCTCGGCGCTGGCCTTGGGGACGGGGAGGACACAGTGCGGATTACCCACATTGACCGGCAAGACCTGGAGCTGCTGCCCCGCCACGGCAAGGGTGACGGCGGGCTCAAAACGTGCCTGCCCTACGGCAATGCGGATGGTTTGTCCTTGCTCAAAGACTTGCGCCTTGACCACACCGCCTAATGTCCAGACGCTGAATTCCTGATGATTGACTTGTTGGCTGTCAAACAGGTAGCGACAAAAGATGCGCAGGCCATTGCCACTTTTTTCTGCCTCACTGCCGTCAGGGTTGAAAATGCGTACCGCAAAATCGGCACCGTCTTGTCCTGGCAAGCCCCACAAAATGCCGTCAGACCCAAGGCCAAAATGGCGGTGACAGATGCGAACGATGTCATCAGAAGCGGGTACGGTGCCCAGGCCACGGTTTTCGTGTGCAGGCATGACCAGGTAATCATTGCCTAAGGCGTGGTAGCGATAAAAAGTCAAATGCTGAGCCATGAGTTTATTTTAACTTTAATCACAATGACTTAGCAAGTTTTTTTAATTTAAAAACTTAATTTGTTCCTGGGCTTTTGATGCTTTTGTGGATGGCAAAACACAGCCTTGCGACAGTCTTTGGCCGTGCATCTTTAGTACAATCATTCTCCGTCAAAAATTCAAAACTTTTGGCCCTGTCGTGAACAGAAAAAAAGCAGGGTCTACTAAGGTGCAGACATTGGAGGCAAGAACACCATCGCTCTGGCGTCATCGCTTGGCATGGTAGTGCTTCAGTGGCAAATGGATTGCGATGGACGCAAACACCCATGTCTAAACTGCCCCTTTCTACCGCCTTGCCACCCTCTGTCCCCATGTCGGAGGATAAGCAGCGCTATGCTGCTTTAAAAGCAGAATTTCCACACAGTTATGTTCGCTTAAAAACAGCCGCGGCAAACAGCAGTGAACACAGTGAGGAAGGGGGGCAGGGGGCAAACCAAGCCTTTTGGGAAGCTTGTTTGCAGCATTTCAAATCCTTGTTGTCGGCACAGCAATACCAAACCTGGATAGCGCCCTTGTTTTTTGAGGC
>JBDKJU010000250.1:0-2705 GCA_039796435.1 Pseudomonadota bacterium
CTCTGGCACTACACTGGCCGAGCCGCTAAAAAAGGGTAGGCTCAGGGGAATGGCCAGATACCTCAGCCCCAACAGGCGCGGGCCAAACAAACAGATGATGGCGAGGACGGCAAAGGGAACACTCCAAGCGGGTGGTTCTGGCAAATACCACTGCGGCAAAGGGCTTAAAGAAATGACTTGATGCAAGGTTGCCATCAACCACGCCGCCAAAAACAGCAGTGCATCCACGGGCATGATGAGCCACAGCAAACACAGAGGCACCACCACAAAACTGAGTAAAGGAATCGCCAGCAAATTCGCCAAGGGACTCACCAAGGACACTTGTTGAAACAGCACCAAACTAACAGGCGCCAATGCCAAAGTGATGGCCCATTGCACGCGCAAGGCCTTACGCCACCAAGTGGTGGCGATATTCATCTCCACTCGATGCAAGGTGAAATAAAACAGAAACGCCACCGCCAGATAGGAGAACCAGAACCCCGCCGACAACACCGCCCAAGGGTCAAACAACAGCACCACCAAGAGTGCCATGGCCAGGCACAGCCAAGCTGAGTAACGCCGGTTTAACTGCAAGGCCACTGCGGTCACCAAGAGCATCAACACCGTGCGCTGCGCCGGGATGGCAAAGCCGGAAATCAAGGCATAGGCAAGGCTGACCAGCAGACTGACTGCCGAGGCCACTTTCAGCGCTGGCCACTTGCGGTAACCATAATGCCGCCAGGCATGAAACACCAGCCACGCCAGCAGCATCGCCAACAGACTGACGTGCATGCCACTAATGGACAGCAGATGACTGATGCCCGCTTGGTTATAGCGCGCCCAGTCGCTGGCGCTAATCGCCTGCTGATCACCCACGGCCAAGGCCAGCAAAACACCTGTCATTGGATGGTCGCCCAAGGCACTCTTCATCTGGTCACGCAAGTGCCCACGCCAACGCTCAAGCATGGGCAAAGCTTGCCACACCCAAGGCTGCAAACGCGTGGCCACAGCGGTGGCATCCACACTGCCAGTGGCCCGAATACCATGCTGCAACAGCCAGGCCTCTTGATCAAAACCATGGAAGTTAAGCAGACCGTGTGCGGGCTGTAACCACACGCGCAAGCGCCAACGTTCACCTGCCTTGGCCTCACTGTGCTGCCAAAACACCGAGATGGTTTTGGGAATGACCGCTGCGGAAGCCTGCTCAACTTCCAGCATCAATCTTTGTCCCTGCGGCCACTGCTGCGGCATCTCGGTGACCACGGCATCCACCCACAGCGGCTGCTGAATCAAGGACGTCGGCAAAGCCTCGGCCATGCGCCAGTGCGCTCGCAGACTGGCGTACTGAAAACCAAGCAGCACCGACAAGACCACGAGCAGCACACGCTGTCGCAAATAGCCGCATAGGCCGAACAACAATACACTAAACGCCCACGCCGGATGCGGCAAGGCAGGCATTTGTTGCAGACACAAAACACCTGCTGCAAATGCGTAAATGCAAGCAAACAATACCCCGGCAGGCAGGGTGATCAACGCAGGCGACTGCACACGCGCCCCTGCCACACGACCTAACGCGCTGGCTCTTGTGGCCAAAGCACCATTTGGGTACAACGGAAAAAGGCCAAGGTCTTGCCCGTTTCACGATGCTTGACCACGGCATCCCACACCTGTGTGGTCTTGCCCAGATGCAGGGCCGTGGCCGTGCACTCGATGGTGCCATCCAAGGCCGTGGACAAAAAATTAGACTTCAGCTCTATGGTGGTAAAGCCCTTAGCCCCTTCGGGTAAAAAGTACACGCAGGCATAGCCACAACAGGTATCGGCCAGTGCGATAACCGAGGCAGCATGTAAAAATCCGTTGGGGGCATAGTGCTTAGGCGTGACCGGCATCTCGGCGGTGGCGCAATTGTCGCCCACCGAAGTAAATCGAAAACCTAAAAGCCCGGGCAAGCAATTCTGGCCTTTTTGATTGAACTGTTCAAGACTGGGTTTGGGCATTTAGATGATTCCTTTGGCGTGGTGGCGTGGCTGCCTTGGTTTTGTGCTGATCATCAACAGAGGCGATGGACAGACCGGTGCGCATAAATTTTAAACGGCCCTTGGCACCCGTGGCGCTGTAATCCGCCAGCACCGCCGCACTCGCCATGTTGGTATTCACCAAGGCTTCCAAGGTCAGCCAATCATAGACATAGTCGGCCAGTTTTTCCAAGGCTATCGCATGCGTTTTGCCGCTTTGGCGGTACAGCCAGTCGCTAAAGGCCATGAAGCGCGCAAAGGGTGTACAGGGTGCAGAGGGTGCAGAGGGTGCCTCCGACACCAGCAACTGCATGCTGCGGGCAAAGCGCCCCGAATTAGCGACCATGTCCCAATAGCGTGCAAAGCGCGACACACGCTGCATGTCCTTGAAACTCACCTGCCCAGTGGCCAGCACTTGATAGGGGGCATCGGGGTGGTAACGCATGGCGTAAGCGTCGGTGTGGCGAATGATGGGTGTGCCACGCAAGCGTTTGAGTATGCCCAGCTGAATCTCATGCGGTTGAAGCGCGTATAACTTGTCAAAGCCTTGTGCAAAACTATCCAAACTCTCACCTGGCAAGCCAGCAATCAAGTCCACATGCATGTGCGCATGACTCTCTTGCGCTATCCAGCGAATGTTTTGCGCGGCCTGCTCATTGTTTTGTTTGCGTGAGATCAGAGCCTGCACCTCTGGATTGAAAGTCTGAATGC
>JBDKJU010000251.1:0-10761 GCA_039796435.1 Pseudomonadota bacterium
CTCGCTGGCCAGTCGACGCAAGGTAAGAAACAAGGTATCCACCGCCTGCGGAGTAAGCACAGAAGTAGGTTCATCCAAAATCAAGCAAGAAGGTCGGCACAGAAGCGCGCGGATGATTTCCACTCTTTGCCTCTCGCCCACAGACAGGCGATACACCGGTGTTTCCGGGCTCACCGGAATGCCATAAGCTGTGCCCAAGCGGCTGATTTCGGCAGCCAAGTCTTGCATATCTTTCGGACGATGCGCCTTGTCTAAAGCCAGGGCAATATTTTCGGCCACCGTGAGGCTGTCAAACAAAGAAAAGTGTTGAAACACCATGGCAATGCCGAGCTTGCGGGCATCCACGGGGTTCGTCACCCGCACCTCCTCGCCGTTGTAACGCATGCTGCCACTGTCAGCCGACACACTGCCGTAAATAATTTTCATCAGGGTGGACTTGCCCGCCCCGTTTTCCCCCAGCACCGCATGTATTTCACCCGGCATGAGCGTGAGCGACACATCCTCATTCGCCACCACGCTGGGGTAGCGTTTGTGGATATGCCGAAGTTCAAGGCGCGGTGGACTCATGAGGTCTAAACGGCCACCGGCGCGCTGATCGCCGCCAACGCTTGGTAGTTTTCAAGAACAATATCTTCGAAAGCATAATCAAAAATGCTCGCTGGCTGGCGTGCAAATCTCAGCGTCGGCAAAGTCTGGGGCTGACGCGACAATTGCTCATCCACCTGGGCGTAGTGGTTGTGATAAATGTGGGCATCGCCAGCAGTCCAAACAAAATCACCCACACCGTAGCCACACTGCTCAGCCAGCATGTGGGTGAGCAAGGCGTAGCTGGCAATATTGAACGGCACACCTAAAAACATATCGGCGCTGCGCTGATACAGCTGGCAAGACAAAGTGCGCTTGCCCTCATGCTCCCCCCCCACATAAAACTGAAACAGGGCATGGCAAGGAGCCAAGGCCATCTTGGGGATTTCTCCCACATTCCAAGCCGACACCAGATGTCGCCGCGAATCAGGATGATGCTTCAAGGCGTGGGTGAGCTCGGTGATCTGGTCGATCACACGACCATCCGCAGTGGGCCACGAACGCCACTGCGCCCCATACACAGGGCCAAGCTCGCCCTCAGCATTTGCCCATTCATCCCAGATGCGCACTTTATTGGCTTTAAGGTAGGCGATGTTGGTGCTGCCTTTAAGAAACCATAAGAGCTCATGCACCACTGAGTGAAAGTGCACTTTTTTGGTGGTCACCAAAGGAAAGCCCTGACGCAGATCAAAACGCAACTGCGCGCCAAACACGCTGTCCGTGCCCACCCCGGTGCGGTCCATCTTGGACTCGCCGTGGTCGCGGATGTGTTTGAGTAAGCCCAAGTAACTTTGCATCATTTGATTGTACCTTTGCCACCTACAATGACCTCATGCTGGAATTGCTGAAGAAAATACTCAAACGCTTTGTTGACGCTGAGGCCATGGTCTACGCCGGCTACCTGAGCTTCCTCTCTTTGTTGGGCTTGGTGCCACTGCTCGCCATCTTGTTTTGGCTGTCCTTGCAGGCGGACTGGTTCAAGGACGCAGAAACCGCCATGCGTGATTTCGTGCTGCACAACTTATTCCCACAAAGCGCCAAACAAGTGACCAGTGCGCTGGAAAAACTGCGCGCCAATGCTGGCCGTTTGGGCAATTGGGGCATTTTCTTTCTCGCCCTTGATCTCTTGCTAAAGGCTCAGGCACTGGCCCTGGCGTTTGAGCGCGTCCGCTCACCCAAGCAAGTACCACAAGCTTGGCGAAGCCTGCTGCGCGCCCTGCCCATCTTGCTGCTGCTGGTTCCGGCAGGGGTGGTGCTGGCCTCGTGGTCCGTGCAGGCCATTGCCTGGTGTTTGGGGTGGCTGCACCCCTTGTCTGCTGTGTTCAAAGTGTTTTTCTTTTGGGCCAGCATCGTCCTGCCATTGTGGGTGGGGATATTCCTGATCCTGCATTTTTTACTGCCCAAACAAAACCTCAAGCCAAACAAATGGCGTCACAGCATGTGGGTGGCCTTGGGCATCACCGTCGCCATAGAGCTGAATCGTTACTGGGTATTGGAGCGACTGGTCTATCATCACTCCTTAAAATCTTTATATGGCTCCTTCGCTTCCTTTCCCTTGGTGCTGCTCATCATCTACTTGGCGTGGACTTGGTTGCTCTTGGGCGCCTGTGTTCTGTGCGAACTGCGTGGCCCAAAAGTGAAAAGCCAAGCCTCATGATGCGCATAGACCTGCCCCGTTTTTACCGCAGTCTCAAACGCGGCGGGCTGACCACACGCCTCATGCTCTTGACCTTGATTCCCAGCTGCCTGCTGGCAGCGGTCTTGGGGTCACTCCTACTGTGGCAGAGCCTGAACATGTTGGAGCAGGACTTTCACCACGAGAAACAACTGCTCACCGAAAGTGTTGCCCGCACGGTGAGTCTGCAATTGACCCGCGGTGAAGACATCAAGCACATCGAGCTCAATCTCTATGCCCTCATGATGCAGAACAAAATTGCTGCCATCAAGATACATGTGCCCACCCGCCAAAGTGTGTGGAAATACGAAAATGAAAATTCCAGCCATATCAACGCCATAAAACATCAGTTCAATGCCGGCATTGCCGAATTTGGCCAAGGCCCAGCCGGCAACATTCAAGTCTATTTCGGCACTGAAGAGCTGTTTGCAAAGCAGGGCATTGTCTGGCGCAACGGGCTCATTATTGCCCTATTGTGTCTGTTGATGTTTTTGAGCTTGCTGGTCTGGCAGGCAATACGGCTGGCGTTTCCACTTCGCAACGTTGCCAAAGCCGTGGCACAAATCAGTCAAGGCAAGCTCGACATCATGGTCAAACCACGTGGCACTGGTGACCTGCTGGCGCTGGAAAATGGGGTCAACGCCATGGCGCAGGCCTTGCAAAACATGCACAGAAACTTGGAAGCCCAGATTGATCGAGCCACTGTGCACATGCGTTTGCAACGCGATGAAGCCAATCGGGCGAGCGCGGCGAAGTCGCGCTTTTTGGCCTCCGCCAGTCATGACTTGCGCCAACCCATGCATGCCTTGGGCTTGTTCTGCACGGCCTTGTCACAAAAAGTCAAAGAGCCCGAGCAACAAAAACTCATCGCCAACATCCAGATGTCTTTGCATGCCATGGAAGATCTGTTCGAGGCCTTACTGGATATGTCGCGTCTCGACACCGGGCGCATTCAGGCAGATGTGCAGGCACTGCCCATCGCTGAAGTGTTGCAGTGGGTGCATCTCGAATACTCTGACGCGGCCTTTGATAAAGGGCTGCGATTCCGCGTGCGCCCCAGCCCGCTGTGGATACACGCGGACGTCACCCTGCTGCGGCGGGTGCTGTTGAATCTGACCTCAAACGCCATACGCTACACCCGCAAAGGCGGTATCTTGGTCGGTGTCAGACGCAGCGGCCATGTGGTGCGCATAGAGGTTTGGGACAGCGGCATTGGCATACCCGCAGCGCAGTTGGCGCATATTTTTGATGAATTTGTGCAACTCGACAACCCCGAGCGTGACCGCACCAAGGGTTTGGGTTTAGGTCTGTCCATCGCACAAAAAAGTGCCCAACTCATGGGCACCAATGTTGAAGTGCGCTCCCAAGCAGGCCGGGGCAGTTGTTTTTGCATCGCTTTGCCTCTGGCTATTCCACCTGCCGTGGACACGACCAGGCTGGAACCGCAGACGCACACCAATGGCGGCTCGTCGCTCATGGGCAGACGCATAGTCATCATCGAAGACGATCAGATCAGCCTTGAAGCCATGACCGTGCTTCTGGCTCAGTGGGGGGCGATGGTGCTGGCCAGCAGCAGCGGTGAACAAGCGCTGGCCCTCATTGACGAGAAGCACTTTGCCCCCGAAATCATCATCAGCGACTACCGCCTGCGCAATCAGGAAACCGGCCTTGAGGCCATACAAAAAATACGCAGCGCCCTGCACCTTAATTTGCCGGCGGTCATCGTCACCGGTGAGTTAGAGTTTGCTAGCTTGGTGGGAGACCGCAATGAGCAATGGGTGCTAAAAAAACCTGTTGATGCCTGGCAGTTAAAGTCCGCTATCTTGCATGGCTTGGCCAAGTTTGCCCAAGAACAGCTAGAAGATGCGGGCAACCGACGTGCCAATCGACTGTTGCGGCATGCCCCTGAATGAGTGTAAAATAGAGAGTTAACCGCAAACTTTTCAAAGATTTATCATTATGGTCGTAATTCGTTTAGCTCGCGGCGGCGCCAAGAGCCGTCCTTTTTATCAAGTCGTGGTGGCGGATTCCCGCAACCGTCGTGATGGCCGTTTCATCGAGCGTCTGGGGTTTTTTAATCCCAATCTGGCCGAGGGCGCTGCTGACAGCCTGCGCGTGGCACTAGATCGCGTTGAGCACTGGGTAAAACACGGCGCGCAAATGTCGCCTACAGTGGCCACCTTGGTGGCCAAGGCCAAAAAAGCCGTGGTTGCTGCGCCCGCTGCCTGACGTCTACTGGCATGACCGCCCTGCCTACAGACCTGATACCTGTGGGCAAGATCATTGATGCCTATCATCTGCGTGGTCAAGTGAAGGCTTATGCCTTATCCGGTGAACACGACAGCCTGATGCGTTTGGCGCATAAGCCGCCACCTGATGTCTGGCTAAAACCCGCAAGCCTAGGTTCGCTGCAACGACTCAAGCAACACGGATTGTGCCTGCAAGACGGGCTGTTGGCCACACAAGTAAGCAAATCGACCCAGCACAATGGAGTCGTGGTGCTGAGTTTGGCGCACATCGTCGATCGCAATCTCGCCGAAGCCTTAAAAGGGGCAGAGATACTCGTGTCTTTTGCCAGCCTACCCGTACTGGACAGCCAAGAGGGTTATTACTGGCTGGATCTGATTGGTTGTACCGTCACCCAAGAATCTGGTCTGCCCCTTGGGGTAGTGACTGGTCTGCTCGAAACCGGTGCCCACGATATTCTCTGTATCGCCACCACGGCAGAAGTACAAGCCTTGGGTGAGGCTCGGGAAATGCTCATCCCGTTTATCTCGCAGTTTGTCGGCGATACCAATACCAAGAGCAAACAAATAGTGGTGAATTGGCCTTTAGGGCATCAATAAAACGGTGGTTTGCTCTTGAAGGTTATTGTCATCACCTTGTTCCCCGACCTCGTACATGAGGCCTTGCGATGGGGAATTTCAGGACGTGCCGTAGAACGAGGCTTATGCTTCGTGCGCTGTATCAATCCACGTGACTACACCAGCGACAACTACGCGCGCGTGGACGATCGTCCATTTGGGGGCGGGCCAGGCATGGTCATGCTCTACGCGCCCTTGGCCGCTGCCACCTCGGAGGCCAAGCGCTCCCTACCTAAGGCACAGGTCTGGCTCATGAGCCCTTTAGGGCCGCGTTTCTCACAAAAAAATGCGCAGGCTTGGAGTCACACAGAGGAACTCATCTTGGTGTGCGGCCGCTATGAGGGTCTGGACCAACGCTATATCGACGAATTCATCGACGCGCACTTGTCGCTGGGGGATTTTGTGTTGTCTGGAGGAGAATATGCTGCCCTGGCCATGCTTGATGCCAGCATACGACTGCTTCCGGACGCCGTGCAAGACCCCGAATCCGTGGTGCAGGAATCGTTTACGCAAGCTCTGCTGGACCATCCGCATTACACCCGCCCCGTCGAAATTAATGGCCAGGAGGTACCAGAAGTGTTGCGCTCTGGCAATCATGCTGCCATCAAAAAATGGCGTGAGGCACAATCACTGCGGCTTACCCGTCAACATCGGCCTGACTTATTGACAAATGGTGTGGATTAGCCTAAAATTGCGAGTTACCTTGGTTATCTAGGTGGTGGTTTTAAGTTGGCCTAAATTAAATATTAGGTGGCTTATAAGTTTATGGTTTTTTGTATTGTGCTTCTATTGTCTTATAAGAGGCAATACACAGGAAGCAATACACGCAAAAAATGTAGGTCATGCGCCCGCATAAATACCCCCATCAAGCCCTGACCATTATTTGTCAATTCCTTTTAAGGTATCCATGAATCTTATTCAACAAATTGAGCAAGAAGAAATTGCTCGTCTTACCGCTGGCAAAACCGTGCCCAGCTTTGCCCCTGGCGATACCGTTGTCGTTAATGTCAATGTAGTCGAAGGCGAACGCAAACGGGTACAGGCTTTTGAAGGCGTCGTTATTTCCAAGCGCAATCGTGGACTGAACTCAGCTTTTATCGTGCGCAAAATCTCCTCCGGTGAAGGCGTGGAACGCACATTTTCTCTGTATTCTCCCCTCATTGCTTCTATCGAAGTCAAACGCCGCGGTGATGTGCGTCGTGCCAAGCTGTACTACCTGCGCGATCGCTCTGGCAAATCCGCCCGCATTCGCGAGAAGCTCGACCGCTAAGTATCTATTTAGCACCAGCAATACCAAAAAGCCAGGCTCTATGTCTGGCTTTTTTTATCTACAACAGTAGTAAATTAAAAATACGTTAAACATTCGGAATTTATCCAAATGCAATAAAAATCGGCTATCATGACAAGCTATTTTTATTACATCTGGCCAGTAGTGAAACTCAGCTTATACGACACACTCAACATACCTGCAGACGCACCAGAGTCTCGGATTCGTGCTGCCATCAGGTACCTGGTCAAGCGCTTTTATCGCCAAACTCGGGACATCGGGGGCGACACGGAAGAAGGCTTGCGGTTTGCCAATGTCACCGCCGCCATACTGCTTAACGACAAGAGCAGACGCCAATACAACGCCAATCTCTCGCACAAAAACAACGGCCAAGTCAGCAGCAATCATGCCGCGCAAATAGATGCCGCACAAGACCCACACACAGAATTAAGTGCCAGCGACCTCGTGCTCGCCGAAGCCAATTTGCCGCTCGCCACCCCCAGTGAGCTCAGCCTCAACACCCTGACGTCACTGCACTCCACCACCAGCCCCGGACGCTTTTTTTGCCTCTTGTGCATCATCGTGTGCAGCTTGGCCACCATCGGATTGTCCTCGATGCTGTACGCGGAAAAACACTGGACCTCGTACGCCAAGCTCGCCACCCTGCATATCTTTGTGCTTCTCATGCTGCTCATACTGATGTTTTTTTTCGACCGCAATAAGCGTCAGCACGGGAGAGTGTCGGGTCCAAAACTCGCTGAGTTGCCCATTATCAAATGGCGGCGTGAGCGCGCCATAGACATGGGTGCTCACGATGTGATCGAGGACCAGTCGTGGATTTACCGCTTACGCGTGCTGGAAGTCGAGCGCGCCAAGCACATGCGCACCTCACAGGTCAGCGCCTCACGGCGCATCATCGCCCGGTCCATAGACATCGGACTCGCCGCCTTGGGCATAGCGCTCATTGGTCTTATCTTGACCCCCATCACGCCCTATGCCCAGTTACTGCTCAGCTGGTGGTGTTTGCCCTTCTTCGCCGTGCTCGTCCACATTCCGATTGAATTATTCAGCATGAAAGTCTACGGCAAAACCTTAGGCAAGTTTATGCTGGGGCTCATCCCCATGGTGGCAGTCACCCAGCTCTACGCCAGCAAAGTCAGCCCCATGAAAACCAGCCTGATCAAAAGCCGCACCTGGGCAGTGGCCACCTATGGTCTGGCCATGGGTCTTCCCATCGTCTGGTTGTTTGCCGGGCTGGGAAATCTGCATAAGCTCTCGTTTAATCAAGAGAACAAATGGGATGCCAAGGGCGATACAGTGATGACGCAGGTGCCACTCAATCTGATTCAGAAATGCGCAGCCCTCACCGCCTCGCTGGCGCTTTTGTTTATCCTCTTGCACCTTACTTGGCCTTCACTGGCGCAGAGTCTTCACGTCACAAAAGAACTGAGCCAAATGACCAGTAAGCAGTTTGGCGAGCGTTTCAGCAACATGAAGCTCTCCGATATGTGGACCTCGGCAGGGCAGCAATGGAAAATTCCCTCCATGGAAGTAGCCAAATCCGACACCCGCCCGCTGAATCAAGATCCTAATGTCTTTCGTTTCGAAAATCTGGCCGATAAGAAAGACCGCTGGCAAAACTGGGAGCGCCAAGCCAGGCAGGCATTGACGGCTGGAAATGCTGCCTCATTGCTTGGTACTTGCCAAAAATGGGCAGAAGAGGACTACAACAACCCGCAGGCGCACAAATGTTACGGCTTGGCATTGCAGGCCAATGGTTCCCATGCACGTGCGCTTACCGCATTGCGCAAAGCACAAAGCCTGGACCGTCTGGACACCAGCATCGACCAGGCCATTGCGCGCAGTCAATTGGCCCAGCACCGCCAATAAAAATCTGCCCCCATCTCTACCGGACACAGCTCGGCACTTTCCTGCATAAACAATTCAGGCCATATCCCCCTTTTGGGGGTGTACATAAACTCTTCGGCAAATTACAATTCTCATTTGTATTTTTGGAGACAATTCTGTGTTACACAAACCTTTTTTACTTATTCTCGGCGCGCTCTTTGCCTTGATATCTGGTGACGGAGTCGCGCAGACCACCACCACCATCACCGTACAAAAACGCTACACCATTGCCCCCACCGGGGCCAGTAGCTATCGCGAACTGGAAGTGGCCTGCCCGACCGGCTACACCGCCATGTCGGGGGGCATTGACCATAATGAGTTTGAACAAAAAACCATTTGGCTGGCTGGTCTTGCCCCGGTAGTGGGCAGCACCCCTACTTTCCTTCTGTCGAATGGCCAATATGCTGGCCCGTCTGGCTATATTGCCGCGGTCAGCAATGTCGGGCTGTTAAACAACACAGTCACCATCACTGCCACCTGTGCGCGTCTCACCGCCAACGTGGTCACCGTCGTCGCTTCCATGAGCACCACTGCCGCCAGTAATGCCAGTCCCACCCTTCAAACCGCTACTGCACTCTGTCCCTCCGGTTATGCCGCAGTTGGCGGCGGGGGTGACTTTGCCCAGCCAGGCGTCATGACCATGGCCTTCAACGCCCCGCGCTACACTGGCAAATACACTTATGATCTCGCGCAGGGCACCTATACTGATGCCCCGATCGGCTGGAGCGTCGGCATACGCAGCACCGGCGCGTCTGCCTTGGTGAAGTATGCGGCTGTGTGCGTGCAGGGTCTGTCCGTCACCTCCGTAGTTTCGGCCTTGCAAAATGTGAATGTCAATATCTCTGAGTTCATGACCCCAAGTCAAATGCCCAGCTGCCCCTCAGGCACTAATGCCATTGGTGGTGGTATAGACACCATAGGCACCACGCACCTCATCTTGAATGGCTCCACCCCTGTCTACAGTGGTTTGTCTTACCCCTCCGATCTTACTGATGGGCAAAAGTCAGCGCCCAGTTTTTGGGGCGGCGGAGTGCAGAACTTCTCCACCAGCTTCACGGCGAGCTACAAAGCAGTGATCCTGTGCGGAATCACCCCCGCCATCTCGCTTTACACCACGGTCAATGTGATTGAGTTTTATAACAGCAACATCAAACATTATTTCCGCACCGCCAGTGCCGCAGAAGCCGCCGGCATTGATGCGGGCAATGCCGGCCCGGGTTGGGTGCGCACAGGTGATAACTTCACCGCCTATGCCGCCGGCCAAGGTCTTGGCCTAGATGTGTGTCGCTTTTATACCTTTGGCGCCAATTCGCATTTCTATACCTCCAATGCCACAGAGTGCGCTGGTCTGAAAGCCCCGAATACCGGGTGGGTATACGAAAGTCTGGCCTTCCGTATTCCACAACCTGCCGTATCCGGCTGCGCGGCAGGACAGACCCCGGTATACCGACTCTATAACAACCGCTTTGCTTTCAATGACTCCAATCACCGCTTCACCACTCGTCAAAGCGAGATCAACAGCATGACCACGCAGGGCTGGGTGTTGGAAGGCATCGCCATGTGCGCGGTGTGATGTGCGTCGCTAGCAATATGTGGTCGCTAGCGACCACATAAGCAAAGAAAAAAGGCAGCTAGGGGTGACCTAGCTGCCTTTTGTTTTTTTGGTGGACGTGCTGCAAATGATGTCATTTGCGCGGTGCATCTCGCTTATGGCGAGTGCAGAGTCTCAATGTCTCCTCTCTCCTACCTACTGTGCAGCTTTGCTGCTACTCCTCACTAATATTCGTATTCCTTTAACATTTTACGCTGACTCATACAGACGCGTCAACACAAATTCACGATGCCCCAAGGCCTCGGCAGCCGTTAAACGACCGTTAATCGTGCGCATCATCACTTCCAGCAGTTTATCACCCGCATCAGACATTGTCATCTCGCGGCGCAGCAATCCGGAAGTGTCCACATCCACATGCTCGGCCATGCTCTTCACCGTCTTTGGGTTGGCACATATCTTGATCACCGGCAAAATCGGATTGCCGATGACGTTGCCTTGGCCAGTGGGAAAAAAATGCACCACGTAACCAGCAGCCGCACAGAGAGTCACCATTTCGGCGGCGGCGGAAGAAGAGTCCATGAACCACAAACCAGAGCCCTTGGGCGCCTCAGCTTTGTCGAGAACGCCGTCAACCTTGCACACTTTGCCGATTTTTTGGATATTGCCCAAAGCTTTTTCTTCAATCGTGGTCAGACCGCCAGCAATATTGCCCTTGGTGGGCTGGGACTCGGACAGGTCACTGGTCTTATGACGATTGATCATTTCCTGATAGCGGTCGAACATGGCCATAAACTCATCGCGCACCTGCGGGGTGCGGCAACGTGCCGCAACCAGATGCTCTCCGCCCGTAATTTCAGAGGTCTCGCCAAACAAAAGCGTGGTTTTAAGCGGATAGAGCTTGTCAAAAGCA
>JBDKJU010000252.1:0-2561 GCA_039796435.1 Pseudomonadota bacterium
GAGCCATGCATCACCAAGTGCGTGTTGGGAATGGCCTGATGGATAGCGGCAATACGGTCCATGGCCAAAATATCGCCCGTGGGTTTGCGGCTGAATTTATACGCCCCGTGGCTGGTGCCAATGGCAATGGCCAGCGCATCGACCTTGGTTTTTTCCACAAAATCCTTGGCCTCTTGTGGATCGGTGAGCAACATGTCATGACTTAAAGTGCCCTCCGCACCCACGCCGTCCTCTTCGCCTGCCTGACCTGTTTCAAGCGAGCCCAGACACCCAAGCTCACCCTCCACCGACACGCCCACGGCATGCGCCATGGCCACCACTTGGCGCGTCACCTCAAGGTTATATTCATAAGAGGCAGGGGTCTTGCCATCGGTCTTCAAAGAGCCGTCCATCATCACGCTGGTGAAACCAGAACGGATCGAGGCTTGGCAAATCGCAGGGGAGGTGCCGTGGTCTTGATGCAACACGATAGGAATGTCGGGATGCGCTTCCACCGCCGCTAAAATCAAGTGGCGCAGATAGGTTTCACCGGCGTATTTGCGTGCCCCAGCCGAGGCTTGCAAAATCACTGGGCTGTTGGTCGCTTCCGCCGCCTCCATGATTGCCTGGACTTGTTCCAAATTATTCACGTTAAACGCAGGCACGCCATAGCCGAACTCTGCTGCGTGGTCCAGTAACTGCCTCAGTGACACCATTGCCATTTTTCATCTCTCCTATAAAAACGCTATTGTAAATTCGTATGACCGTTAGAACAAGATTTGCCCCCAGCCCCACCGGCACCCTGCATCTGGGCAATGTGCGCACCGCTGTTTTTGCCTGGGCCTATGCCCGCCACCACCAGGGCAAATTCATCCTGAGAGTGGAAGACACCGATCAGGATCGCTCCACCGACGCGGCTGCTGAAGGCATTATTCGTGACATGAACTGGCTGGGTTTGGACTATGACGAAGGTCCATATTTTCAGATGCAACGCCTTGCCCGTTACCAAGCTGTCTTGCAGCAGCTAATAGCCGAGGGCAAGGCCTATTACTGCTACATGAGTGAGGTAGAACTGGAGAAATTACGTACCGAGCAGAAAGCCGCTGGCCAGAACCCCAAATACGATGGACGCTGGCGCCCTGAAAATATTCCCCCCGGCGTCACCCCGCCGGCGAACGTCAAACCAGTGGTGCGTTTTAAAACTCCTCTGACAGGCAGTGTGGTGTGGGAAGATGCCGTCAAAGGCCGCATTGAAATACAAAACAGTGAAATGGACGACCTTGTCATCGCGCGCCCGGATGGCACCCCCGTCTATAACTTCTGCGTGGTGGTCGACGACATTGACATGGCCATCTCGCACGTGATTCGCGGTGATGGCCACGTAATGAATACCCCCCGTCAAATCCACATTTATGAAGCCCTGGGCAAGACCCCGCCTGTGTTTGCCCACCTGCCCACCGTGCTTGGCAATGACGGCGAAAAGCTCTCCAAACGCCACGGTGCCACTGGCTTGGTCGAGTATGCCGAAGCAGGTTATCTCCCCAGTGGACTCATCAATGGGCTTGCCCGCTTGGGCTTTTCGCATGGCAATGACGAGGTATTTAGTGTGGCGCAGCTGATCGAATGGTTTGCCCTAGAAAACCTCAACTCAGCTCCGGCCCGCTTCGATGCGCAAAAGTTTGAGTGGTTTAACACCGAGCATATCAAGCGCCTGCCCGCGCAAGAGCTTGGCCAGGCACTGGCCCCATTTTTGCCCGAGAATGCCCGTACACAGCCCGACAAACACGCTGCCATTGCTGATTTACTGCGCGACCGCGCCACCACCCTCAAGCACATGGCCGAGCAAACCCACTACTTTTTTGCCCGCCCCAAGTTCAAGCCCGGGCTCAAAGAATCATTCCTCACCCCGACCACGCTCCCCTTGATTGAGCAGACGAGACAGGCCTTGAGCGTGCTAAACACTTGGGACAAAACCAGCCTCTCTGCCTGTTTAAAAAGCGTGATGAGTGATGCCGGTATTAAACCCCCTGCCCTGTTCATGCCTTTGCGTGTCCTGCTCGCAGGCACCACCACCACGCCGGGCGTCGATGCCATCATGGCCATTTTGGGCAAAGAGGAAAGCCTAGCGCGGCTGAAATGCTGAAACAGCTTTGCCTGTGTCTCAGTGCCGCCCTCTTAAGCCCTGTGCTTAGGGCGCAGCTTGATGCCCACACCATCAGCCTCAAGGCCTGGACCAAGACCGAAGGCGGCGCTGGTGGCCAGTTGGTCTATGTCAGCAATCTCAACAACGCCGGCCCTGGCTCACTGCGGGCGGCCTTGGAGACCGAGGGCGCACGTATCGTGGTGTTTGAAGTAGGCGGGGTGATCGACCTTGATGGCAAGCAAATGCAGATCAAACACCCGCACATCACCGTGGCAGGGCAAACTGCCCCCCACCCCGGCATCACCCTCATCAAAGGCGGCATCAACATCATGACCCATGATGTCATCGTGCAACACCTGATGATACGCCCCGGTGAATATGGCCGCCCCAAACGCAGCGGTGGCGATCATGACGGCATCTCCACCTTTGGTGGCGCCCA
>JBDKJU010000253.1:0-5956 GCA_039796435.1 Pseudomonadota bacterium
ATTGCCGTCAGAGGCAACTGCCACGGGGGTCTGTGCCGACACGGCACTGGCCTGATTATCAAACTGTTTGCTGCTGCCGACAAAGGCCGAGATCAGCACATCAAAGCGCATCACGGCGGTGCCCCCCACGGGCAGACTGGCCACTGTCCAGTTGATGTTTGGCGCGATGACATTGACCGTGCCCGTGCTGGCAGTGGCAGACGAAGCCACATAGACAAGACCGGCCGGAATGACGTCGCTCACCACCACATTACTCAATGCCGCATTGCCTTGATTAGCGAGCGTGAGGGTATAGCGCATGGTGTCGCCCGCGTTGATACTGCCGGTGGGCACCACGTCATTGAGCAGAGCCACGGTTTTGCTCAAACGCAGGGGATTGGGGTTGGTCAAAGCGGGGCCGACAACATCTTCCACAAGATTCGAAGGCGTAGGCGTGGTTTGATCACTGTCGACACTGGCTTGATTGCTGATGCGTGTTCCCGCCGGGGTGCCAGCGTTCACGCTGACGCGGAAGGTGATGGTGACACTGCCACTGGGGGCCAAGCTGCTCAAGCTCAATTCAATACGGTTTTGGCTGGCGTTGTACACCGCCACGCCACTGCTGCTGCTGACGCTGCCAGTCACATAAGTGGTGGCGCTGGGAATCGGGTCGGCGAACCACACATTGGTGGCAGTCACCGTGCCACTGCTGTTAGTGACTTGCACGCGGTACTCAAGCACATCACCCGCGTCTACCTGCCCAGCCACTGCGTTGTCCACCACGAGAGTGCGGCTTTTTACTGGGGTCAGAAAATTATTTTCATTGACGAGCACGGGGGCCACTGCGGTGCCCGCATAATGGTTGAGCACGGTGTTGCTCGGCCCCGGGCCATTGCTGCCGTCGCGTCCGGAGTTCGCTGCCCCAGTGGCCGTGGCCGTAGAGGCATAAGTCAAGCCCAACGCATTACTCAAAGTGCTGGCCACGATCGCCCCCGGGCTTACTCTGGCGCGATAAGTGATGAGCAAGGCCGGGTCTGTGCGTGCCAGCACTGGAATTGTCCAGCTCAGGCTTTGTCCGCTTTGGCCGCTGAGTGGCAGGCTGCTGCTGCCGCTTACATAAGTCATGCCATTAGGCAAGGTGTCGCCAAGCGTCAATAAATACGCATCGGCAGTGCTGCCCGCAGTGTGCGACACGGTGATGGAATAAGTCACTTCATCACCCAAAGACACCGAGCTCTGATTGGCCACTTTTTGCAGCAACAAATTAGGCTCTACGACGGTGAGATTGAGTGGGTCTACCGCGCCACCAGCAATGGCGTCAAAGTCTTTGCGCACGGTGTTGTTGCTGGCATTGCTGTAGCTCAGATAGGCGTTGTTTCCCAAGCTCACGCCATTTTGATTGGCAAGAACATTGTCCACCCGTGCATCAATATCTATAGTGAGGTAGTCATTGCTGCTGTTGCCATCGGCCAGATTGCTGAGATTGCCGAAATCAAAACTGATCTGCTGCCCGCTGAGCGTGGCGGTAGCGGCTTGAGTGTAGGTGATGTTGGCCGTGCCCACCCCCACCAGCGAGCCTAGGTAGGTGAGACCAGCAGGCAGCGTGTCCACCACGGTCAAGGCATTCACCATCCCTTCGAGTAAATCGACCTTGATCTGATACTTCACCATCTCGCCGATGCTGTAGGTGGTCTTGGTGTTGGGTACAAAGGACTTGGTAATGGCCACGCTGTCCTTGATGGTGATGGCGGGTGAGTCCGCACTCAGGGCATAGTCATTGAGCGCCCCGCCCACCCCATCGGCGCCGGTGCGTTCATTGGCATTGTTGCCAGACTGACTGCTGGCGGTGGCAGTGACGGTGTTTTTAAAGCTCTGTGCCGGACTGACATTGTTCTGCACCACGGCGCTGACATCCATGACCAAGGTGTCTCCGGCTTGCAAGTCAAAGGCAGTGCTGCTAAAGGCCGTGCCGCCTCCATTGACGCTGATCGTGGGCACACTCGACAGCGCCCCGGGATTGGGGCTGATGCTGGGTCCGCTTATCACGGTCAAGACCGCCAACTGGGGTGGCAGCACATCATTGAGCACCACCTCATAGGCCGTGGTGCTGCCTGTATTCTGCAGGCTGATGCGGAAGTTGACCGTGCTGCCAGCGTCCAGATTGGCGAGGCTAGAGGTAATGGTTTTGCCCAAGAGCAAATTGGGTTCGCCCACGGTGATGTTGCGCACCACATTGGCGGTGTTGCCTGGGGAGCCCGTACCGGGGTTGGTGTACTCGGCGCGTGCGGAGTTGGCGAGCACTGTGCCTGCCTGATTGCCCACCACATTGGCCACGCGCGCACGATACTGCAACACCACCAAGGCGGGGCTGCTGTTGCTGTTGATGAGTGTGCCGAGGCTGTAGGTCAACACATTACTGGTGTTGGTGAAATCCGCAGGTGGACTGGCAGGACTCAGGCTCACGCCTGAGGGCACGCTGAGTTGCAGACTGCCGGTGACATATACAAGGCCGCTGGCCAAGGTGTCGCGCAAGAGCATATCGGTGATGAACCCGGGTGGAACACTCAAGCGCATGCTGTAAGCCACTTCATCCCCAATGGCATACACCGCCGGAGTTGCTGCCACTGTTTTGTCGAGCGCAATACTGCCTACTTGTACCACGGCGTTGTCACTGCTGCTGTGGTCATTGACCCCGCCCGCGCCGGTGCGCTCGCCGCCCACCGCCCCCGGTGCTGAGGTCCAAGTGATATTGGCATTGTTGGTGATGGTCGATACCCCGGCCGTGCTGATGCTGGCAGCAGTGGCCACCGCATCATAGATGATGCTCAAGCTGGCCGCTGGTGCAATGCTGACCGCGCTGCAGTTAAGCGTGGTGCCAATAAAACTGCAGACTGGGCTTTGCACCCCATTGCTGCCCGAGCTGCTCGCCACCACACTGACAACACTGGCACTGGTAAACACGGCAGGCAAGACATCGGCCACCACCACGTCATAGGCACGCGAGGCGTTGGCCCCGGCCGTGTGGGTGATCACCAAGGTGTAGCGCACCGTCCCCCCCGAGGCCAACAGGGTGCCGATGTTGGCATCTTTGCCTGTGACCAAGGTGGCGGTTTGCAGCGTGGTGTCATGTGTCACCGGGCTTAATGCCTGTGGCTGGTTGAGGGCGTTGTTCCAACGACTGGTGGCACGGTTACTGAGCACCACACCGGCCTGATTGCCGGCAATATTGTCTACCCTCGCCTGTAGCTCCAATACATAGCTTTCGGCATTGGCATCGTTGTCGGAATTGATGACATCGCCTAGGAGCAAGGCAATGGTTTGCCCGGTAATGGTCAAATGATTCAAATCACTCAGGCTGACGAAGTTGCCGCTGGCGGAGGCGTTCACCCCGCCCGGATTCAGGCTGGCACTTAAGCCGGTGTCAAAAATACGCGCCAGACGCGCACTGCCCGCCACATAGCTCAAGCCCGCAGGCAAAGTGTCTTCTAGAGACAACTTGCGCACCGTGCCCGCCGGCACATCAACACTGATGCGGTAAGTGAGCACCTCGCCAATCACTGCCGCAGCGGGCACATTGACAGTGTCGCTCACGCTGGAGCCAAACAGGGTTTTGTTTAAATTGCCGGGTCCAGCGGCACTGTTGTTCACCGGATCAACGATGGGCGTGAGGGTGGGATTCAAACCATCTGCCACATTGGCGTTATCGTCGGAGTTGACCGTGGAGGCATTGTTGGCGGTGGCCGTGGCCTGATTTGCCGCCACTTGTCCGCCGCTGCCGGCATTCACACTCATGCGGAATTTGACCGTGGCACTGCTCATCGCCAAGACTGTGCCGAGGTTGATTTCAAAGCCGCTCGACGACTCTTGCACCACTGCCCCCTGCGAGGCGGTCAATGAGCCGGAAACATAAGTGAGTTGCGCCGGAAATACCGCAGCAGGGGCAAGCCCGTCAAACAAACGCACATTGCTCGCCGCGACAGTGCTCAGATTGTCTACGGTCAAGGTGTATTCAATGGTGTCGCCGGGGTTCACCACGCCATTGGCAGCCAAGTCAGTGAACAAGGTCCAACGCTTCTGCACGCTCAGACTGGCGACAGCGGGGGGGCTCACTGGATAGGCAAGGAAAAGGGTGGGCTGCGCCCCATTGCTCACATCCCCATCGCCGTCACTGGACACTGGCCCGGTCTCGTTGGAACGGGCAATGGCCTGATTGCTGTATGTCTGGCTGGGGCTGCCCACTGGCCCGTTGATGGTGACATCCACACTGGCGATGAGGCTGCCGCCGGCAGGTATATTAGCCAAGCTGGCCCAATTGATGGTTTGCCCGCTGATCACGCCGGAAGCGGGGTTGGCACTGCCCGGCACAGGAGTCAGCCCGGCAGGAATAGTGTCACTCAAGGCCACTGCGGTCAAGGGGGTGTTGCCATTGTTTTGCAACACAAAGGTGTAGCGCATGGTATCGCCTGCCCCATTGGTCGCGGCCGTGGGCGCGGCATCGACTAGGCGGGCCACACTCTTGCCTACATACAAGGCGTTGCTGCCTGGCAGTGGTCCGGTCTGCACCACCACGGTGTTGGAAGGTTTCTCCGGGGTCTGTTCGGAATTAACGCTGGCGGTGTTGCTAATCAAGGTACTCGCTGCCACCCCTGCATTCACGGTCACGCGGAAACTGAGCCTGACGCGTCGAGAACGATCGGCGCTACTGCTAGGCAACATGTTGAACCCCGTGCCCAGCACCTTGTTGTTCAAGCTGTCGTAACTCACACTGCCGATGGCCGCATTATCAATGTCAGAGACCAGACTGGCGCTGCCACTCACATAGCTGGTGTTGACTGGAATCACGTCAGCAAGCACCACATTGACGGCCGTGGTGGTGCTGCTGTCATTGCGCAGCACCACGGTGTACTCAAGTGTGTCGCCAGGGTCAAGTTGACCATTGTTTGCGACGTCAATGGCGGTGAATACGCTCTTGATCGGAGTTAAAAAACCAATTCCAGTGGGGGTCACGGCAGCACTGGCCGAGGCCACATAATTATTCAGCGTGCTGCTGTCTGGCCCCGCCCCGCTGCTGCCATTGCGTCCTGAGTTGGCCGTGCCGGTGGCCGTGGGCGTGGAGGCATAGTTCATGACCACGGTGTTGTTGAGTGCGCTGTCCACTATTGCTGAGTTCGCCACCCGCGCCTGATAAGTGAAACTCAAACTGCCCTGCGCCTGCGTCAATGAGGCGATGCTGAAGTTCAAGGTTTGTCCCGCCACGCTCACATCCATCGCGGGCAAACTGGCCGAGCCACTGACATACACCATACCCGTGGGCAACACATCAGTGAGGGTCAGAAGATAGGCAGTGGCAGAGCTTGCTGCCGTGTGCGCCACCGTGATGGTGTAGGTCACCACATCACCCAGCGCCTGGGTGGTGGGCAGTGCCACCTTGCTCACGCTTAGATTTGGCTCGGTGATGGTGAAGGCACGCCCCTGTATGCCCGCTGCTACTGCGTCTGCATCGAAGTTAAGCGTTTGCACGCCTGCGGCGGTGGTGTAACTCATTGACAGCGATGAGTTGTCCGTGCCTCCGGGGGCCCCGTTGCTGCGCACCACATTATTTTGATTGCTCAATATGTTGTCAACCCGCACCACCAGCTCGATCAAAATATAGTCATTGCTCTTGTCGCCGTCCACAGGGCTCACCACATCACCAAAATTAAAGCCCACGGTCTGCCCAGTGCCCAAGCGGGTGGCATAGGCGGCATTGGAAAAACTCATGCCCAGGTTGCCCTTGGTAATGCTGTGGCTGACATAACTTAAGCCGGTAGGCAAGACATCCGTGAGGCTCACTGCATTGGTCGTGCCTTGATTGACATCGATGCGTATGGTGTAGGTGGTCAATTCGCCAATGCTGGCACGCACAGGATTCACCTGTTTGTCAATGGCAGTGTCAACGGCAACGGTGAAGCTGGCCGTGGCGGTCTCGTTGTAATTG
>JBDKJU010000254.1:0-2604 GCA_039796435.1 Pseudomonadota bacterium
ACCAGCTACAACAAAGTGGCCGTGACCATGGCTTATGTGGGCATGTTGCGCCGTTCGCCCGAAACCGGTGGATTTAATAACTGGCTTTCCTACTTGAATGGCGGTGCCAGTGTCAACTCCATGCTGGCAGGGTTTATTGGCTCGGCTGAGTATTGGAATCGCTTCTTGCCGGCGCAGTGAAGCAAAATGGTGGGGCTGGCTTAAGAGCGCTGGCTGGCTTGGTATGCAGTCAAGTACTGAGCGCCCACGCGTGCAGAACCAAAAAAAGTTTTGGCTCGTGGGTAAGCACTGATATTGGCAGAGGCCTGATCTATACAGGCAGATAGTTTGCGCGCCAAGGCCGGCGCATCATTGGGCGGCAGCAACTGCCCACCCATTTGTCTGGCCACATAGTTATTGCCGCTCGCCAAAGAGGTAGTGATGATCGGACAGTCGTATTTCAGCGCCTCTAGGAGCACCATGCCAAAGGCTTCGGCGCGGTTGATCGAGGGCAACACCAGAGCCGAGCAACGCCGCAAGTGCAAGATTTTGTCTGCCTCGCTAATCTCGCCCAAAAGCTCGAGGTTTTGAATGTGCTCCTCCCGAATACGTGTGCGCAGATGTTCGTGGAGTTCGCCCTTGCCGGCGACCAAAATCTTTACGCCACTGATTTTGGCAGCGTCGAGCAATACCTCCAGGCCCTTGTAATAGCGCAACATGCCAACAAAAAAAACATAGGGCTCACGAGTCAATGCCGGCAATTCATGACGAAAATCCATGCACAAGGGGATGATCTGCACTTTATCCAGATGTGGTAAGAGAGTCTTACTTGAGTGCGCGTAATCAGATGAGGTGGCGATGATGACATTTGCTCGCCGAAACAAACGAGAACGCAGTGGGGCATATAAAAATTCAACTGCACGCTGGCGCACCAGATCTGAGTGGTAGGTGATGATAAGTGGTTTGTTGGAAATGCACATGTCCAACATATCCGCCACCGGCCAATGCAGGTGGTAATGCACCACGTCTACCTCTGCCGCCGCTTCTTGAAAGTCCTTGACACCAGCCAAATGAGGGAAAGTACAGGACCACTTTTTGAACCAGCGCGGTGTTTTAATAATGCGGGCTTCGGGGGTGGTGTACGTTTCCTTCACGTCTTGAAATCCACAGCAGAAAATACTGTTCTGCACCCCTAAGGCGCTGGTGGCCAAGCATATTTGGCGAATGGCTTCTTCAAGACCACCCACTGTGTCGGGGAAATAAGTCTGGTAGACATGCAGTACTTTCATGGCAGTATTTTAGAATCGCAGCATGAGTACATCGGCGATACTATTGGCGGCGGGCAGCGGCTCACGGATGGGGTATCTACCCAAATGCCTCATCAGCGTCAACGGGCAAATACTCTTGCGGCGCACACTAAGGGCTTTGTCTCTGCCGCAGATAGATGAAGTGGTGCTGCTTACCGGGCATCACGCACAGCTCATACACCCACATCTGGCGGAGTTTACGCTGAAGCTTGTGCATAATCGCGCGCCACAAGAGAGTCTCACTTCATCACTGCGCTTGGGGCTGGCGGCAGTAACGGGAGACACGGTAGTGGTGGCTTTGGCCGATCAGCCCTTGTTAAGCCCACAGGATATCGGTGACTTGCTTCTTGCTTGGCAGCACAGACCCTTGACTCAAGAATTACTCTACCCCAGCGTGCATGGCAGTCGTGGAAATCCGGTGGTGTTTTCGCGTAGCGTGGTGCAGGAAGTGCTCGCCAGTCACGATCACTTTGGGGTGCGGCAATGGCAGGAACAGCATCCCTCAAAGGTGTGTGTGTGGTCAAGTACCAACACACACTACACCACTGACCTAGACAGCCCAGAAGACCTAGACAAACTCAGGCTTCTGGGGCATGAGTTGGTTTTGCCCCGCTTATAAATCCAGCTCGCTTTGTCCGGCCTCGTCTTGTTCCTGAATCACTTTTTCAATTCCTGACAGTGTTTCGCCCTCTCCGAGGTTGATTAGGGTCACGCCCTGAGTGGCACGCCCAAGTGAGCGCATCTCTTTCACCCGCGTGCGGATGAGTACGCCGCCGGTGGTGATGAGCATGACCTCGTCGTCAGGGGTGACCAGGGTGGCGGCGATGACCTTGCCATTGCGTGCAGATTGTGAAATAGCGATCATGCCCTTGGTGCCACGCCCATGACGCGTGTATTCGATGATGGGCGTGCGTTTGCCATAGCCATTCTCGGTGGCGGTGAGCACAAACCACTCCTCGCTGTCGGCCACCAGCATGGAGATGACGCGCTCGTCCTTGCCCAACATCATGCCGCGCACGCCGCGGGCGGTGCGGCCCATGGCGCGCACATCATTTTCATCAAAACGCACGGCCTTGCCGCCATCGGAGAACAGCATGACATCATGTTTGCCATCGGTTAACCCCACGCCGATCAGATAGTCACCATCGTCAAGATCGACGGCAATGATGCCAGTTTTCTTGGGACGGCTGAAGTCTTCGAGCGAGGTCTTCTTCACCGTGCCAAAACTGGTGGCCATGAAAATGTATTTGTTCGGATCAAAGTCTTTCACTGCCACCAAGGACGAGGACTTTATCGAGAAGCTCTTCGTTGCCAACAC
>JBDKJU010000255.1:0-3035 GCA_039796435.1 Pseudomonadota bacterium
AAGACCTGTCGGGCTTCGGAACTCAGCGTATTTTTTTTGTCGCTGGGTCGGTCTAGGATGAAGTCCATTAAATCATTGTCGGAGAAGTCAAGTAATTCGGTGAGTCCAGCCAAATCAGAAGGACTCAGATTTTCATCATATTTGCTAAAAAAGCGTTCAAAGATCAGGTCATTTTCAAGCAGCCCGCGTCGGGCGCGCCACCTGATTTTGTTCAGCTCTTCTTGGCTAATCTGCATGAGCATTACACCACGCGTTTGAGCATGATGTCTTTGATTTTGCCAATGGCCTTGGTGGGGTTCAAGCCCTTGGGGCAGACATCAACACAATTCATGATGGTGTGGCAGCGGAACAGACGGTATGGGTCTTCAAGATTGTCCAGACGTGCATTGACATCTTGATCACGCGTGTCGGCGATAAAGCGATAAGCCGCCAGCAGGCCGGCAGGCCCGACAAATTTATCAGGGTTCCACCAGAAGCTCGGGCAAGAGGTAGAGCAACAGGCACACAGAATGCACTCGTACAGGCCATCTAACTCCTCACGGTCTTCAGGCGCTTGTAACCGCTCTTTTTCTGGTGCCGGCGTGTCGTTCACCAAGTAAGGCTTAATGGAATGGTACTGCTTGAAAAACTGTGACATGTCCACGATCAAGTCGCGAATCACTGGCAGCCCTGGCAGTGGGCGCAAAGTGACCGGTTCTTGCAGGTCACGCAGATTAGTGATACAGGCCAGGCCGTTTTTGCCGTTGATGTTCATGGCATCAGAGCCGCACACCCCCTCGCGACAGGAACGGCGATAAGACAAAGTGTCATCAAAATCTGCTTTGATGCGCATCAGCGCATCAAGCAGCATTTTGTCAGTGGCTTGTAATTCCACATCGATCGTTTGCATATACGGCTTTTGATCGACATCAGGGTTATAACGGTAAATATTGAATTTCATGACGGTCAAAAAATTAGAATGTACGAACCTTGGGAGGAATAGAGTCCACCGTGAGAGGGGTCATATTCACAGGTTTATAGCTGAGCTGATTGTTGTCACGCACCCACAGGCTGTGCTTGATCCAGTTGTGGTCGTCACGTTGATCAAAGTCCTGACGCGCATGAGCGCCTCGACTCTCGGTACGCGCCTCAGCCGAGATGATGGTGGCTTTGGCAGCCTCAATCAAATTTTCCAACTCAAGTGCCTCGACCAAAGCGGTGTTAAACACTTTAGAGTTGTCCTTGATGGTGGTGGCGTGCACGCGTGGTTCCAAGTCGAGAATTTTCTTTACGCCACCCTTAAGCAGCTCACCCGTGCGGAACACGCCACAGTGCGCCTGCATGGCATTACGTATGTCTTGCGCCACTGTCTGTACCGCTTCGCCTTTGCCTTTGCTGGCTCGGCCCTCAATGGCCGCAATGCGGGCAAGCGAGTAATCAGCAGCATCTTTAGGCAAGTCTTTGTGCTCTTTGTTTTTCAGGTTATAGCCGACTAGGTGATTGCCTGCGGCCCGTCCGAACACCAACAGGTCGAGCAATGAATTGGTGCCCAAGCGATTTGCGCCGTGCACCGACACACAGGCGCACTCGCCAATGGCGTAGAGGCCGTTGACCACCTTGCTGTTGGCATCCAATACTTGGCCGTGGATGGTGGTGGGAATTCCCCCCATCTGATAGTGAATGGTGGGCACCACTGGGATAGGCTCTTTGGTGGCGTCGACGTTGGCGAATTTTTTGGCAATTTCAAGAATCGATGGCAAGCGCTTGTGAATGGTGGCCGCATCCAGATGCGTGAGATCAAGCAAGACATGGTCTTTGCCATCGCCACAGCCGCGTCCTTCCTTGATTTCCTGGTCCATGGAGCGTGACACAAAGTCACGCGGTGCCAGATCTTTAAGTGTGGGGGCATAGCGCTCCATAAAACGCTCGCCATTGATGTTGCGCAAAATACCGCCTTCGCCACGCACGCCTTCAGTAATGAGCACGCCAGCGCCTGCTACCCCAGTAGGATGAAATTGCCAGAACTCCATGTCCTGCAGTGGAATGCCTGCACGTGCGGCCATGCCCATGCCATCACCAGTGTTGATAAAGGCATTGGTAGAGGCCGCCCAAATACGTCCCGCACCACCGGTGGCAAACATAGTGGTTTTGGCGCGTAAGGTCCACACCACGCCTGTTTCCATCTCTAGCGCCGTCACGCCTACCACGTCACCTTCGCTGTCGCGGATCAGGTCAAGCGCCATCCATTCGACAAAAAACTGTGTGCGGGCGCGCACATTGCGCTGATACAGAGTGTGCAGCAGGGCATGGCCCGTGCGGTCTGCCGCTGCGCAGGCGCGCTGCACCGGCTTTTCACCATAGTTGGCCGTGTGCCCGCCAAAAGGTCTCTGATAAATGGTGCCATCGGGGTTGCGGTCAAATGGCATGCCAAAGTGTTCTAGCTCGTACACCACTTTCGGCGCTTCGCGGCACATGAACTCAATGGCGTCTTGGTCGCCCAACCAATCAGAGCCCTTGACCGTATCAAAAAAATGATAATGCCAGTTGTCTTCATTCATGTTGCCCAAAGAGGCGCCAATGCCCCCTTGCGCGGCCACGGTATGTGAACGCGTGGGAAACACTTTTGACAACACAGCCACCGACAAACCTGCCTCTGCCAATTGCAATGAGGCACGCATCCCCGCGCCACCCGCACCGATCACTATCGCGTCAAACTGACGCACGGGATTATTCTTCATATTCACAGCACTCATTAACGCATACCCCACAAGATGTGAATGGTCCACGCAGTGTTAATCAACAAAACCAAAGCCGTCAGCACATGTAAGGTCAAACGCAGGCCAGCTGGTTTGATGTAGTCCATCCACAAATCACGAATGCCCACCCAGGCATGAAAGTACAGAGACAGCAAGGCCACAAAAGTAAAAATCTTGAAAAAGGCATTGGCAAACAAACCACTCCAGGCGGCGTAGCCAGTGCCTATGCTGAGCAAAATCACCAGCAATGCCACGCTGTATACCGCCATGACCACGGCCGATACACGTTGCAAGAGCCAG
>JBDKJU010000256.1:0-8470 GCA_039796435.1 Pseudomonadota bacterium
GGCACCGTCGAATTCATTGTGGAGGGTGAACACTTCTATTTCATGGAAATGAACACGCGCCTGCAAGTGGAGCACCCGGTGACTGAAATGATCACCGACCAAGATCTGGTCGAGTGGCAACTCCGTGTGGCCAGCGGCGAGCGTCTGCCCTTGTTGCAAGATGAGTTGCGCGCACATGGCCACAGTATTGAAGTGCGTATCTATGCCGAGGACCCACAGCATGATTTTCTGCCCGCCACCGGCGTGATCAGTCAACTGTCCTGGCCATTGCACAGCGCCTTTAACACCATCATGCCCACGCGCGTGGATTCAGGCATACAGAACGGGGACGAAATCACGCCCTACTACGACCCCATGATTGCCAAGCTCATCGTGCATGGTGAAGACCGCAATGCCGCCATCGCGCACCTGCAGGCGGCCTTGGCAGACACTGAAGTCGTGGGGCTCACGCATAACCTTTCCTTTTTAAGCGCCCTGCTCAAGTGCCCTGATTTTGTTCACGCCAAACCGCTGGACACGGGCCTCATCGCCCGCAACCTGAGCACACTGCTGTCCTCAACAGATGCCCCTTCAGCGGATGCCCCCTCGGTAGCGGCACTCATTGCCACGGCACATGCCCAATACCAGCGCACAGCCCCCAAACACGACAGCAACCCATGGCACAACTATGATGGCTTCAGCGTGATGGGACCGAGCCCGCTCCACTATCGTTTTGGTACTCATGAGATCAGCCTGTGTTTTGTGCCACAAGGCATAGAGGCGGTGGTCAATGGTCAGTCGTATTGTGCCCAGATCATTAACGCCAATACCATACGTGTCAATGACGTGCAAAGCACGGTGTCCGTGACCTGTCTCGGCCAGATGTTCTATGTGCAAGAGGGCAATGTGCGGCACACCTTGGCCTACCACGACCCACTTAAGTTTGATCTCCTCGCGGAAGCCCACACCGGCTGTCTGCGTGCCCCCATGCCCGGCGCCATCACCGCCCTGCGTGTCGCGCTGGGTGAAGCAGTCAAAGCTGGGCAAGTGCTGATGGTGATGGAGGCAATGAAAATGGAACACAGCATCACCGCCCCCAGTGACGGCACGGTTGAAGCTATTTACTTTAACGAGGGTGAGCAAGTCAAGGCCAATGCCGAGCTCATCAAATTGCAATGATCTCAAGCCAAAATTTTCCCAGTAAAGTCTCCCTCGTCGAAGTGGGCGCACGCGACGGTCTGCAAAACGAAGCCTTGCCGGTATCGGCCGAAATCAAGATCAATTTGGTCAACCAACTCAGCGCCGCTGGCATAGTCAACATCGAGTGTGCCTCGTTTGTCTCCCCCAAGTGGGTGCCGGCCATGGCCAGCAGCAGCGAAGTGATGGCGGGCATCAAGCGCCGAGAGGGTGTTATTTACTCAGCCCTCACCCCCAATATGCAAGGCCTGCACGCCGCCATTGCGGCGCGGGCAAATGAGGTGGTGATCTTCGGGGCCGCCTCTGAAGCCTTCTCACATAAAAACATCAACTGCAGCATTGCCGAGAGCATTGCCCGTTTTGCGCCCGTGGCCAGTGCCGCCAAGGCCGCGGGGCTGCGCTTGCGCGCCGCTATCTCCTGCGCCTTTGCCTGTCCTTACCAAGGCGAGGTGCCCTTAAAAGATGTGCTGTTTTGTGTTGATAAATTTGTCGCGCTCGGTTGCGACGATGTCGGCATCGCCGACACCATTGGCATGGGCACCGCCGCACAGGTGCAAAGGGTATTTGCCGAGGCACGTGCACGTTACCCCGAGCAGCAATTTTCTGCGCATTTTCACGACACCTACGGCCAAGCCCTTGCCAACATTCTGGCCTGCTTGAGTGTCGGCATCAAGGTCTTCGATGCCTCGGTTGCAGGCTTAGGCGGCTGCCCCTATGCCAAGGGCGCCACCGGCAACGTGGCAACCGAAGATGTGCTCTACCTCTTACACGGCATGGGCATAGACACCGGCATTGATCTGAATGCTGTCTGCGAGGCCGGCCGTTACATCTCCAGCCACTTGGGCAGACCGCCACACTCACGGGTGAATCGTGCCTTACTCGCGAAAGCCAGCGCTGCTTGACTTGGGCAATTGGCTGCACAAACATCTCCCGCACCTCATCAAAGCAAGTAGCCAATACCTAGCTTCGAGTGGCGCACCCCGAACTGCGTATGAATATTTAGGGCGCTTCTACGTACGAGCAATTCAAGCATAGATGTCGATATTTCAATTTTCATTTTGCTAGAATAATTCATGGATATACCAACAAAAATCATCGGTAAACCGAATGCCATCGCCAAATTCGGTACACCAAGTGCAGAGAACTTGGAGCGCGCCTTAGCGTTTAACGATGGTTTGAGTAAAGCTTTCCTAGGCTATGGCATGCCCAAAGGCGTGTTTCGCTACAAGTCACACGCGGATATGAATGCACATCAAGAGCGCTGCTTGGTCGAAGGCATGGCTCGATTGGCACGTGAACGTATGGCTTTGGCAGAGGCAAAATCTCAGTGAGTGAGTTCACGCGACCCGCCACGCGCGAGGACTTAAAAACACTCTTACGCCTGTTTCATGAACATCAGGTGGCGTACTGTCTAATTGGTGGCTACGCTTTGTATGTGAATGGCTATTGGAGGGGCAGAATATTCGCATCAATGATGAAATCGTGGTGGATATTATGTTGAATGCCAATGGCCAAACTTATGAGTCACTTTTGCCCTATCAAATAATCATTGATTGGGAAGGTGTGCCCGTTCGTTGTTTGAATCTCGAAGGTTTACTGTTGACGAAAAAAACCATGCGTGACAAAGACATTGCCGATCGCTTGCTCATTGAGCGCACCTTGGCGGAGCTTAGTAAAAATAATCACTAAATGCACGCGACAGGGACGATAAGCGTGCACCGCGATTCGAGACCCAGCCCTGCAATTCATGCAATTGGTGTCACGCCCCTTGCGTCTGCCCCGCTCACTTAAAGCGGGCATTGAGCGTATCGGCAAACGTGACCATACGAGCATGAATCAATTCATAGCAATGGTGGCAGCAGAGAAATTGGCGACCATTGAAGCAGCGGATTTTTTCACAAGCGGCTGGTGGCTACTGATTTAGCAGCGTTTGACCTCGTCATGAGCAGTGTAAGTGGGGTGCCACCGCGTGCGGGCGATGAGCATT
Organism: Pseudomonadota bacterium; assembly: GCA_039796435.1. Classification (GTDB taxonomy): domain Bacteria; phylum Pseudomonadota; class Gammaproteobacteria; order Burkholderiales; family Casimicrobiaceae; genus JBDKJU01. The sequence goes on from JBDKJU010000256.1 coordinate 3,164, forward strand.
GAACTATTGAATTATTGAATTTTTTTTACATCACGCCAGCGCTTCACTAGGCAACTATTCAAGCAGTCATATTGTGTTTAGACACGGGATCCACGTACGGTAAATATCAGACTGATGTTTTAAACTTTGAATTTTGCAACTATGTGTGGAATGACAATGCTGCCTTAGGCTTGCATCTCACCTGCTCTTCTACTCGATGCTGCTTATATTTGCCCCATGTGGATAGACAGCCACTGCCACCTTGATGCTCCCGAGTTTGATGCTGACCGTGACGAGGTCGTGGCCGAGGCCCGCGCCTTGGGGGTCGAACAATTCTTAAACCTTCCCGGTCACGTCGCGCATTTTCCAGCAGCCCTTGCCAGCCGCGACCGCTATGGCTTTGCCACCGGGTTGGGCATTCACCCTTTGTGGGTGGCTCGCTCGGCCCGCACAGATATTGATTTTTTACGCCAGCAAGTGGCGAAACATCGACCCCACTGCATTGGTGAAATTGGTCTTGATTTTTTTGTCCCCGACTATGCACAAACGGAGCAGGAATGGTTTTACCGCGAACAACTCAAAATCGCCCGCGACTTCGACTTGCCCGTGGTCCTGCATGTGCGCCGCTCACAAGACCGACTGCTCAAGCACTTGCGGGAAATAAAAGTCAAGGGCGGCATCGCACATGCGTTCAATGGCTCGCCAGAACAAGCGCAGCAATTTGTCAAACTCGGTTTCTGCCTTGGTTTTGGCGGTGCCGCAACCTACCCGCAGGCCTTGCGCATACGGCATTTGCTCAAGACCATCCCTATCGAACACTTGGTGCTAGAGACAGATGCCCCTGATATTCCTCCCAGTTTTTTGGGCACACCAGGCAGCAAAAAACGCAACTCACCCGTCTACTTACCCCGCATCGGCAGTATGTTGGCCGAGCTAAGAGGACTGGCGGTTGAGGAGTTTGCCGCTCACTGCACGCAAAATGTCCAGCGCATGCTTAGTCTGGCGCAGCCGCTGGCGTTTCGATAAGTGCTTTTAAGTTATTCAGTGAGTCCTCGAAACGAGCACCCACCATCTTGTCAATATTCACTACCGTGCTCATCAATTTATGCACAAAGGGCGCTGGTCCCGACATCCAGTGCACCACGCGGGTATGCTCGCCGTCGCGACTCAGCACGTACTGCACCTCGTTGACCGCACGCATGGGCACAAAAAACTCTATACGAATTTTGACATTACTAGGGAACGTGGACTCAAGGATGGTCATGTTGCCCTTGCCTACTTCCTTGTTGCCTTCCCAGCCATAAAAAGCCCCCGCGCCCGCCTCTGGACCGGACAATTCACGTTTCATATTGGGGTCAAGACGTTCCCAAATCGACCAGGCGCGGTGCGCCGCCAGACTGTTGATGTGTGGGTAGACTTGCTCTGGGGAAGCCTTGATCAAAACCTCACGTTCAATCTTAAAACTGTCAGGTTTGCGTGACACATAAAATAAAAAAGCGGCCAAGGCCGCCAGCATAATCAGCCACCACATGGTTATCTCCTAAAAAGCGCATTGTAGGCGTTACTAAGGACAGTCACCAGGTGGGACTCGTTATGTATTTACTCGGCTTTTGCTTCGCCGCGCTTGTTCATCATCTTGGCAATCACCACCACCAACACCGCACCAAGGCCGCCCAGCAAGGCTTCTGCGTTCGGCACATTGTTTTTCATCCAAGTGGCCACCGCTGGGTCAGTGGCGATCATGGTACCAGCCAGATAGCCCAGCAAGGCCGCCCCCAAAGTGATGATGATAGGAAAGCGGTCCATGATTTTCATGAGCAGTGTGCTGCCAGCAATGATGAGGGGAATGGAGAGTGCCAAGCCGATCATCAGCAATGCAAAACGGGAGCTCTCAGGCGCCTGCTGTGCTGCACTGGCCACGGCCAAAACATTGTCCAGACTCATCACTAGGTCAGCAATTAAGATGGTGCGGATAGCAGCACCGACAGACGAGTGTGAAGCGATGTTGTGGTCATCATCACCGCTTCTCATCAGGTCTACACCAATATAGAACAACAGCAAACCACCAATAATCTTAAGGTAAGGGATGGTCAGCAGTTTCACCGCCACCACGGTCAAAATTACGCGCATCACAATTGCAGCGACGCTGCCCCAGATAATGGCTTTTTTACGGTGCTCGTCTTTTAGCGAGCGGGCAGCCATGGCTATCACCACGGCATTGTCACCCGAGAGCAAAATATTGGCCACAATAATGGCAAAGAGCGCACCCCAGACGGCGCTGGACCCGAAATCCATAAATTATTCTCCTACGAAATTTATTAAAGGAGGGATTTTAGCAAGCGGCCCATTTCAGAGGGATTACGGGTCACCTTGAAGCCACATTCTTCCATGATGGCAAGCTTGGCATCAGCGGTATCTGCACCGCCAGAGACCAAGGCGCCCGCGTGTCCCATGCGCTTGCCAGCGGGGGCAGTTACCCCGGCGATAAAGCCGACGATGGGTTTTTTCATATGGTCTTTACACCAGCGCGCTGCCTCGGCTTCGTCAGGGCCGCCGATTTCGCCAATCATGATGACCGCGTCGGTGTTGGGGTCGTCATTGAACATGCGCATCACGTCGATATGCTTCAAGCCATTGATGGGGTCACCACCAATACCCACTGCGCTGGACTGCCCCAGACCAATTTCAGTCAGTTGCGCCACTGCCTCATAGGTCAATGTGCCGGAACGCGACACCACGCCAATGCGGCCAGGGCGGTGAATGTGACCTGGCATGATGCCAATTTTGATTTGGTCAGGGGTAATCAAACCCGGGCAATTGGGGCCTAAAAGCAAAGTCTTTTTGCCACGCATCTTGTACTTGGTCTGAATCATGTCGCGCACAGGAATGCCCTCGGTGATGCAGATCACCAAATCAAGCTCGGCCTCGACGGCTTCATCAATGGCGGCGGCGGCCCCAGCCGGGGGCACATAAATCACGCTCACGGTCGCGCCAGTGGCTTCTTTTGCGGCCTTCACATCGGCATAGATGGGAATGCCTTCAAAATCTTCGCCCGCTCTCTTGGGGTTGACCCCGGCCACGAAGCAGTTTTTGCCATTGGCGTATTCGCGGCACATGCGGGTATGAAACTGGCCCGTTTTACCGGTGATGCCCTGGGTGATGACTTTGGTGTTTTTGTCGATGAGGATGCTCATGATGTTCTCAATCTGTAGATACGTTAAATACTTTATTTGGCGATAAATTCTATGCGGCGATTTTGCTGACGCTCCATCACTGTACTGTTGTCGTTTAGGGGTTGGGTCTGTCCATAGCCCTTGGCCGTGAGTTGTGCCTCCGGCACGCCCTGTTGCACTAGGTATGCGCGCACGCTATTGGCGCGCGCCTGTGAAAGATTCAGGTTAGCGGCAGCATCCCCACGGTTGTCCGTGTGCCCGGCAATCTCGCCGGTTTGTTTGCTTTCGATCAGGCGCTTGGCCAGCGACTTCAGCACGGACAGACTCTCAGGGCGAATTTCGCTGGCGCTCATGTTGAACAATACCTGAATGCGCTCCACTTTGCGGGGGGCGGGGCTGTCTTTTGCTGGCTCGGGTTTCGGTGGCGTGGATTTCGTCTCGACCTTAGACTCAATCTTGGCAGGTGCAGGTACAGCCGCCGGTGACGCAGGGACCACGGGCGCCGCAGCAGAGACAGGCACCGGGGTAGGTACAGCAGGTGCAGCAGGTGCAGCAGGGGCAACAGAAGCAATAGGGGCTGAAGGTGTTGCAGGGCCGGCAGGGGCAGATCCAGCAGCTGGGGGAGAAACGCTGCTTGAAGTGGGCGTTGAAACTGGGCTTGGGCTTGAGGCCGGCGCACTCGCAGCAGCAAAATTAGGCGCCACACTGGCATTCACAGTCTGACCTGCCACATTGAGTTTGTTAACCAAGGTGCCATTCGCCCCCAACAATTCAGTGGCACGCCTGAACATTTCCGTGCGCATATTGTCCGAGGGTGCATCTCCGCTTATTTCCAGCCCAGCGGGGCTATTGGCGATGGCAATCCCGGGGAAATTTTTCAACCAATTCAACAAAGCGGCCAAACCATCCACTTTGACAGTGGCGGCAGAGGCTTCAAGCTGCAGCTTGTCCTGCACCTTAACACCCAGTTGATTGTTCAAAAAAACAAGCAACTCAGCGCGAGCAGATTCAGTGGGCACTCGACCACTGACGGTGTACACGCCTGCGTCTGTCGACTGCAACTGCCATTCGCCGAATTTGCCAGCACCTAATGACGGACTGGCATTGGCTGCGCTGCTGACGCTTGTGCTGTTGCCACTACCACCATTGCTGTCCGTGCCCAATGGGTTCGGCGCGCCGGCTTCTGATTTGACCACGCCGCTGACCATTTCACCGCTCTTGCTGCCCACGGTGTCTATGCCCAGAATGGGTTTCACCCAACGTGAGTCTTTGCTAAACCACAGCAAGGCTCCCACGCCCAACAACAAAGGGATCAGCCACCATAAAACGCTGGACTTCTTGTGTGTTCCGTACAGCACTTCCCCATCAGCAATGCTGTCGGGGTTTTCATCGTCATAACGACGTTCATTCATTTTTTTTTTTGCCCATTTTCCTGCTCGTCTGCAGGAAAAATCTGGCTCACAATGGTGTGGCTTGGGGCCGCTTGCGCATTGCTTGCGGCCACTACTTTTTCAGCGGCCTCGGCCATGGTGTCGGCGGCAATGATAGGCAAGCCCGACTGCGCCAAAATTTGCTTGCCCAGCTCTTCATTGGTGCCCTTCATGCGCACCACCAAAGGCACGCTTAGCTTGACCTCGCGTGCCGCAGTGATTACCCCATTGGCGATGGTGTCGCACTTCATGATGCCACCAAAAATGTTCACCAATATGGCTTTGCAATTGGGATTTTTGAGCATGATCTTGAAGGCCTCGGTGACCTTCTCAGCCGTCGCGCCGCCCCCCACATCAAGGAAATTGGCTGGGTTGCCGCCGTAGAGTTTGATGGTGTCCATGGTGGCCATGGCAAGACCAGCACCGTTGACCAGGCAACCAATATTGCCATCAAGAGAAATATAGGCCAGATCAAATTTAGACGCCTCGACTTCGGCGGGGTCTTCTTCGTTCAAGTCACGCAAAGCTTGTATTTCAGGGTGGCGGTACATGGCATTGCTGTCGAAATTCATCTTGGCATCCAAAGCCACCACGCGGCCATCGCCAGTCAAAACGAGAGGATTGATTTCTGCCAGATCAGCGTCGGTGCTTTCAAACGCCTTGTATAGTCCTTGCAGACAGACACGCGCCTGCAAGATTGAGTTTTCGGGCACACCGATTTTGCG
>JBDKJU010000257.1:0-3333 GCA_039796435.1 Pseudomonadota bacterium
GTAGCCGACGCCGCTTGGGACAGCAAGACCAATAGCAGCCCTTGGTACTCAGCCTGCACTCCGCCTTTGAGCAACCAAACCTTGGGCCCAATGAGCCTGCCCATTGCGCTGCCCGCGAGAGTCAACGCCAGCTTCACTGTCAGCAGCACGATCAGCCCTGTGCCCAGTAGCACGGCCCCTCTGCTCTACAACAGCTTTAGCCCCACGGTGTGCAGCATCAACGCTGCCGGTCAGGTGACCCTCCTCAATGCCGGGCAATGCATCGTGGCCGCCGACAAAGCCGGTGACAGTAGTTTCAACACCGCCGGGCAAAGCCGCCTGAGCTTTGATGTCCTGCGCACTCCGCAAACCTTGAGCTTGGCCCCCATGCCCAGCAATCTCATGATCAAAATGGGCGACACATATCAACTCATCGCCACTGCCAGCCCCACCCCCAGCAGCAGCGCGCCCATCAGTTTCAGCAGCCTCACCCCCACGGTCTGCACGGTTGATGCCCAAACGGGTTTGGTGAGTTTTATTTACGGTGGTCTGTGCCGCGTGGCGGTCGACAAGGCTGGCGACTACGCCTATGACCCAGCGCCAACCCTGACGCAACAATGGGTGGTCAATGCCATCGTGCCCGGTTTGAACACCTGGCAGGTGCTCTGTTTGATTGGGCTATTGCTGCTCTTGGCCACCACGCAATTGCGGCCGCGTCCACACCACAGGCATGGCTCTTTCACGAGTACAATTTAAAAGTTCGCCAGTCCAAACTCTCTTGGCTGGGGCGTGAACTCAAGGAGAAATAAATTATGGCTTCAGTCGATATCATCGACGTAAAAAAGAGCTATGGAGACACCAAAGTTATCCATGGCGTGAGCGTCAGCATCAAAGACGGTGAATTCACCGTACTCGTTGGCCCCTCCGGCTGCGGCAAGTCCACCCTCTTGCGCATGGTGGCCGGTCTGGAAGAAATATCCGCAGGCGAAATCAAGATTGGCGACAAAGTCGTCAACGACATGGCGCCCAAAGACCGCGACGTGGCCATGGTGTTTCAAAACTACGCCCTCTACCCGCACATGACCGTGCGCGACAACATGGGTTTTTCACTCATGCTCGCCAAGCGTCCGAAAGAGGAAATTAGCGAGCGCGTCAACGCCGCCGCCGAAATACTGGGTTTAAAAGACTACCTTGAGCGCTACCCCAAGCAACTCTCCGGTGGACAGCGTCAACGTGTCGCCATGGGTCGCGCCATCGTGCGTCGCCCGCAGGTGTTCCTGTTTGACGAGCCTCTGTCCAATCTTGATGCTAAGTTGCGCGTGGCCATGCGCACCGAGATCAAGGCCTTACACCAACGCCTGAAAACCACCTCCATCTACGTCACCCACGACCAAATCGAGGCCATGACCATGGCAGACAAAATCGTGGTCTTGCGCGATGGCATCATCGAGCAAGTGGGCAGTCCGCTTGATCTCTACGACACCCCCAATAATTTATTTGTCGCTGGTTTTATCGGCTCGCCGGCAATGAATTTCTTGGAAGCCAACGGCAATGCCGATGGCTCGTTCACACTCAAGGATGGCACCACCTTGACCCTGCCACATGCCAAAGCCAGCGCCGGACAAGCACTTAAGTTTGGCGTGCGCCCAGAGCACATGCTGGTCGATGCCGCCGGTCCACTCAAAGCCAAAATCCAAGTCATAGAACCAACTGGTGCCGACACGCAAGTGTTCTGCACCCTCGGCGGGCAAGATCTGGTGGTCATGCTGCGTGACCGGGTGTACAGCCAGGTGGGCGACACCATGCCGCTTAGCCTCGACCTCAAGCAATGCCACCTGTTTGATAACGCCTCGGGCAAACGTTTATGAAGGCAGTGGTAGACCACCGCACCTACACCATCAAATTTGGCCACATGGCGCAGTACGTGGCCATGTACCAAGAATATGGTTACCCCTGCCAAGTGCAGTATTTAGGCCAACCTATAGGTTGGTACACCAGCACCGACATTGGCATGCTGAATCAGGTGGTGCATCTTTGGGGCTATGACAGTTTGCAGGAGCGAGCAGAAAAACGCGCCCGCATGAAAGAGGATCCGCGCTGGAAAGTCTTTCTCGAAAAAATCCTGCCCTTGATCATCACGCAGGAAAACAAGATACTCTCTCAACCTGGTTTTATTCAAAACTAATGCCCTATCCCCACCTCCTCGCCCCTCTTGACCTGGGTTTTACCACCCTTAAGAACCGCGTGCTCATGGGCAGCATGCACACTGGCCTGGAGGATTCGGGCAAACATACCCAGCGCCTGGCGGCCTATTTCGCCGAGCGTGCGCGTGGCGGCGCCGGACTGATTGTCACTGGCGGCTATGCACCGAACATCGAGGGTTGGCTCAGCCCGTTTGGCGGCATGCTGTCCACCTCGGCCGCTGCGCGGCGGCACAAAGTGGTCACCGACACCGTGCATCAAGAGGGCGGCAAAATCGCCATGCAAATCTTGCATGCTGGCCGCTACGGCTACCACCCCTTATGCGTGGCGCCCTCAAAAATCCAAGCCCCCATCAACCGCTTCACCCCACGCGAACTGTCGGCGCGCGGCATAGAACGCCAAATTCGTGCCTTTGTGCGTTGCGCCAAACTCGCCCGTGAGGCGGGCTATGACGGGGTGGAAATCATGGGCTCGGAAGGCTACTTCCTCAATGAGTTTTTGGTCACCCACACCAACAAACGCAGCGATGAATGGGGCGGAAGCTACGCCAACCGCATGCGTTTGCCCGTGGAGCTGGTGCGCCGTGTGCGCGAAGCTGTTGGCGCTGACTTCATCATCATTTTCCGCATCAGCATTATCGATCTTATTCCCAATGGTTCGACCTTTGCTGAGGTCGCACAACTGGCCGAAGCCGTCAGTCAGGCAGGCGCCACCATTTTGAATAGTGGCATCGGCTGGCACGAAGCACGTGTCCCCACCATTGCCACCTCGGTGCCGCGCGCCGCTTTTGCAGAAGTCACCGGCAAATTGCGCGCGCACCTGCACAGCCAAAATATCCGCATCCCCTTGATCACCTCGAATCGCATCAATACCCCTGAGGTTGGCGAAGCGGTGATTGAACGTGGTGACGCCGACATGGTGAGCTTGGCGCGGCCATTCTTAGCCGATGCCGAGTTTGTCAATAAGGCTGCGCGTGGTCAAGCGGCCGCCATCAACACCTGCATAGGCTGCAACCAAGCCTGTCTCGACCACATTTTTAGCCGGCAACTTGCCTCCTGTCTGGTCAACCCACGGGCTGCCCACGAGCAGATCATCAACATCAGGCCCACCAGCCGCAAGAAAAAAATCGCTGTGGTCGGCGCCGGACCAGCG
>JBDKJU010000258.1:0-2836 GCA_039796435.1 Pseudomonadota bacterium
TCCCCAACGTCGTACTGGTCAACGCGCAGTTTCCCGCCAAGTCGGTCAAAGAGCTGATTTCCGCTGCCAGCGCGCGCAAAGATGCCGTGGCATTTGCCTCGTCTGGCAACGGCTCGGCGCAGCACTTGGCCGGCGCACTGTTTGAATCTGCCACCAAAGTTGAGATGGCGCACATACCCTACAAAGGCGGTGGCCCCGCTTTGAACGACGTGGTGGGCGGCCAAGTGCCCGTGTTTTTTGGCAACTTGGCATCTACGCTGGGGCACATCCAATCGGGCCGCCTGCGTGCTTTGGCCGTGACTGGTGGCAAACGCAGCACCATTTTGCCTGATGTGCCCACCTTGGCTGAAACTGGCGTGGCAGGTGCTGAGGTGTACGAGTGGAACGTACTTGTTGCACCTGCTGGCACCCCCAATGACGTGGTGACAAAACTCTCAGCCGCGCTGCAAAAAGCATTAGAAGCGCCAGAGGTGAAAGCGCGTATCGCATCGCTGGGTGGTGACATCCAAAAAACCAGCCCGGAAGCCGCACAAGCTTTTGTGCGCCAACAAATGGCGGTATGGGCTCGCGTGGTGAAAGAGCGCGGCATTGTGCTTGAATAAATTTATTTTTCTTACCTTTTTTCTTTTTCCTTTTAACTTCAACCTTTCATCTTTAACTTCTAAACCTTAATCTTGGATTGCTTTTTATGACCAATTTTCAAACCACTCTCTCCCGCCGTGACTGGATGGGGCAAACCATCGCCCAAACCACGGCTGCCGCACTGGCCGCTTCGCCTTGGCTGGCACAAGCTCAAACTGCATGGCCGTCCAAGCCGATCCGTCTAGTAGTGCCCTTTGCACCCGGCGGAAGCTCTGAAATCGTCGCCCGCGCAGTGGCCGGTGAAATGGCCAAAACCATAGGTCAAAACGTATTTGTAGACAACAAACCCGGCGCTGCAGGCAATATCGCCATGCAAGAGGTAGCCAATTCAACCGACGAGCACACCATTATTTTGGGTCATATTGGCACTTTGGCCGTTAACCCGTTTATTTTTGACAAACTGCCTTACAACGCCAACAAAGACTTCACCCCCATTACCCTGGTGTCCAAAGTGCCAAGCTTGTATGTGGTTCACCCTGACTTACCGGTTAAAAACCTCAAAGAATTCATTGCTTACGCCAAGTCCAAACCAGGCCAGCTCAACTACGGCTCGGCGGGCAACGGTAGCGCGGGGCATTTGGCGTTTGAATACCTCAAAATGGTGTCCGAGACCTTCATGTTGCACGTCCCTTACCGTGGCACTGGCCCCATGTTGACCGACCTGATGGCTGGCCGCTTGCAAGCCGCGTCTGTAGGCGCACCGGCCTTGTTGCAGTTCATCAAAGCCGGCAAGCTGCGCTGCATCGCCACTGGTACAAGCACACGCTTACCTCAATTGCCCGATGTACCCACTGTTGCCGAGCAGGGTTACAAAGGCTTTGAAATGACACAGTGGTACGGCTTGATGACGCCGTCCAAATGGTCCAAAGCCAACGTTGCCAAGCTGGAAGCCGAGGCCATCAAAGCCACACGCGGCGCGCTTGTGAAAGAAAAGCTCAGCCAAGAAACTGCGCTAGCTGTGGGTAACACGGGTGCAGAATTTGACGCCTTCATCAAAGCCGAGCAAGCCCGCTGGAAACCCGTGATTGCGCGTGCGCAAATCAAACCCGACGGTGCTTGATCTGCTTTGATTCTGTAGTCTCCCAAAAAACCATCTTTCAAGGAAACCGTCTTTCAAGGCGGTTTTTTTATGCCATGTTGACCCATATTTATCAATCGTATTACAATGTCATACAAACCGTTTCAGGAGAAAACCATGTCCATGTTGACGCTGCGTATTGATGACAAGCTTGACCAACAACTCAACGAACTCTCCAAAGCCACTGGAAAGTCCAGAAGCGACATCGCCCGCGAGGCCATCAAGTCACAGGTGTTTCTGAAGCGGCTAGAAGCCTTGCGTGCCAAAGGTGTGCCCATGGCGCAGGCCCAGGGCATTTTGACGGATGAAGATGTGTTTGCGCTTGTTTCCTAAACCGAGATGAAAGTCTTTCTTGACACCAATGTCCTGCTTTCAGCGATTATTTCCAACGGCATTTGCGCTGATTTGCTAAAAGCCCTGAAAAACACGCAACCCGATGTTTTTGATCCCACAACCTGCTACACCTGCCAACGTGTCTTGCTGGAGCTAAAAGAGCATCTGCCAACTAAATTCAAATGGTCAGCACTTGAGACAGAAGCCGCTATCACTGCATTCAGCGACGAATACACCCTTGCACCGCCCGCAAACACCACCGTTCCCTGTAAAGATGCAGATGATGGCTGGATTTTGGCAGATGCGCAATTGGCGGGCTGTGACTACTTCATCACCGGCGACAAAGAAGTGCTGGCGCTCTACAGCGTGGGCAATATGCGCGTCTGTACACCCCGCGAAATGCTGCTGTGGCTGCGTACCGGTATCCCCATCCCCAAATTCGAAGCCCACCAAGACCGCGCAAATTACTTAGCCTCACGACTATTGACCGTCTAAAATCATTCGCATGAGCTCTAACGAAAAATCCCCTGCTTCCTCCGTCGAAACCGTCAAACCCAGCAATTTCCTGCGCCAAATCATCGAGCACGACCTCGCCAAAGGCACTTACGCCAGCCGCCGCTGGGCGGGCAGCCCGGGCGATGCGGCGCACCATGCCGCTGGTGCGTTGGACAGCGCCAAAATCCGCACCCGCTTCCCGCCCGAACCCACTGGCTACCTGCACATCGGCCATGCCAAGAGCATTTGCCTCAACTTGGGCCTGGCGCGTGACTACGGCGGTGTGTG
>JBDKJU010000259.1:0-4004 GCA_039796435.1 Pseudomonadota bacterium
TGTTGATGCATCAGTTTTTGAACTCAGTGAGGATGAGCTGCACTTCCCCACCCAGTAAAAAACGAGAGTTCACCGGCTCTTTGCGCAGCAGCTTTACCAAGCCGACCTTGGGGCAATACCATTCATCCTGAGTGATGGGGATTTCACTAAAACCGGCCATGGGGTCGACAAAAAGCTTGAGCCCGGCCTTGCCAAGTATGTGGGCACAGCCAGTATAGGTACCCACGGTGGCATCCAAGGCCATGACTTCAAATTCCATGTTCATGCGGTGATTAGGATTGTGTTTCAGCTCGGGGGGGAACTCTGACACGCGCCTAAGCACATAAGGCACGGTGCTATTGGTCCACGTGGCGCCTTTACTTAGTGGCAACTTCATCACGGTGAGAGGTTTGGCCTCTTTTTCCAGCTGTGCTTGCATCATCGACTTGCTGGCCACGCGCTCGATTTTGTCGGCGGATGATTTAATCCCGTAGCTGTTGCCATCGCTGTCTTCACGCAAAAAAACTGTCGTGCCGTCGATTTGAGCACTGCCCGCATTGCGCATGGTGAAGGTTGACTTGCTGGTTTCCTGCGCTATTTGCAGGGTATGTTGGTAAGTCCAAGTCTGTCCTTTTTTGAGCGGAAAAAACCCATCGTCGCCGGTGCTGCAAGCACTGTGCAAAAACAAGACCAAAAGCAAATAAAAAAAATACTTCATCATTTTTCGGGTAACTGTGGAGTAGGCATATCTTGAATCTTCACGTCTTGCGTGTCTTCTGCGCCACCACGCAACCAGGTAAGCCCCCCCTTTTGTGGCTTGGGTTCGGCCTTACCCAGCTGGGTAATACCGTTGCGGTTCTTCTTCATTGCTTCGGCCAAGATGCCATGCAGATCTTTTTGATAAGGCAATTTATAGCCACGCGGCTCAGGCACGGGTTTGTTGTTGATGATTTCATTCACCCACAAATACAAAGCCCCGGCATTGCCGCGGGCAGGGTCGGGTTCATCAAAGACCACGGCAAGCAAAATAAATTTCTCAGGCAAGGCCTGCTTCACCGGCCACCCGCCCAGTTGCCGCACTCCGTGGTCAACAAAAAAATACCCCAGCGTGGTGCAGGCGATCAAAGCCAGCTTCATGCCGTAGCTGCCTTTTAAGCGTATGAGCAACATCAATAATAAAAAGGCAAGGCCAACGACGGCAATCATCAGCATGGTGGGTAGATCAAACATAAATCATCCTAATTGTGTTCAACTAAAGTTTTCGCCAAAGTAGAGGTAGATGACACTGTGCCATCGGCCTCAATGGTAAAACGCACGGCGGTGGCTTCATCACCCACTTGGCTCAAAGTATTGGTGCCGTAGTACACGACTTCGGCGCGTGGATTCACCTTGACCACCGAGGTGCTCACCTGCACCGGCTCCTTGTTTTTGCTCTTGTAGTAGTGCACGTTCACGGTGTACTCGCCTGGCGCTATGCCACGCAAGGTGACCACTTCCTGATTGAGCGGATTCACCACTTGCTGACCATTGATCACTATGCTGTCGCCCTCCAATCCACGGTCATCGCGGTCCAAATGCATGAGTCCGGCTTCACGTGCACGAAACCACACGAGATTGCCTTTGGGGTCTTGCACCCAGGTGTCGATGTCGTTGGGATTCAAATCTGGCCAGGTCACGGTGATGATGAACTCGGCCTTGGCCTTGATGTCTCCGGTCTTGGCCTGCTTGGGGTTCATGGCTATCAAGGCCACCACAAAAAAGAACACAAACGCCAAAAGGCAGTTGAACAGTAGATCGGTAAACGGGTCTATCTCCACCTCACGCAAACCTTTTTTGCGGTAGAGAGCCACTTAGCTGGCTTCCGCCGCTTGGGTCACGGCAACAATGAATTTGTCACCTTCACGGTCCAACAGAAGCAACATCCAACCCAGAATGATATTCGCACACAGACCCACCAAGGTGGTGAGCAAAGCCACTCCCATGCCATAGGTCATGCCTTTGAGCAAGGTCTGTATCTTGTCCAGATCAAAGGTGGCCACCTTGCCCACCTGCAGACTCATGAGAATAAAACCTGCCACCGTGCCCAGCAGGCCCAACTTGAGCAACAGCCCGTTCACCCACCAAGCAATTTCGTGGCGGCCCTGCACACGTTCACCCAAGGTTTGCTGACACACCGCCTTGTCCACGTGGGGGTGCCTCGTCACAGCGCACAGGTATTCTCCCGCCCATGAATCTTTCGGCAAAACGGCCAAGCGACCTTGTTCACGATGCTTTAGAAAGACGATCTCCTGCGCACGCAGCACATAGCTGCGATTGCCCAGCCACAAGAGTGCGAGGAAAAAGAACACCACAATGGCCTGGGTAATGCCGGTGCTGTCGGCACTATTAAGAGTGTCCCAAATGCCCGCGCGCCAAAGCACATAAGTGATGAACATGAGCAGACCAAAAACAGCACACCAGCGCAAAAATATTCGGTCGGGGTCAAGGGTGTTCATTTCAGAATGGCTTGTTCGTATCGGGGATAAAGATGGGCAACACTGCGCGCAAACTCAGCGCGAAAAACCGCCATCGGCATAGGGGGGTTGGTGTGCAGTATCTCGGCGGGGTCTTTGCCCTGCCGTGCGGCTTGGCTGAGTGTGTGGTCCAGCCAGGTGAGATAGTCGGCGGTAAAACCAATAGGCTTCAAGTCAGTGGCCACCGGGCCATGCCCTGGCACCAGCTGTCGGAAAGGCAGTGTGCGCAAGTCTTGCAAGCTGTTTTGCCAAGCACGTAAATCAGCATGAGGGGTGGTGGGGGTACGCCCATGAAACACCAAATCGCCGGTGAACAGAGTGCCCGTATTCTCGTCCAGCACCACCAAATCAGCCTTGCTGTGCCCAGCCATGCGCATGAGCTTGAACACATGTCCGCCGATGCGCAAAGTTTCTGGCAAGGCGGCCTTGGGGGGCACATGTACCTGCGTGCCCTTCATGGCATCTAGCACCAGTCGAAACATATTGGCGTTGTAGTCTGGCCCCTCTTGCTCGATCTGCGCACGGGTGGCGTCGCTGGCGATGATGGCTATGTCTGCAAAAGCAGCGCTGGCCAAAAAATGGTCGGGATGGGCATGGGTGAGGATGAGATGGGACAGCGGTTTATGCGTGATGCTGCGAATCAGAGCACGCAACTGCTCACCATATTTTTTTGACGGGCCGGCATCAATCAGCACCACGCTTTCGGCGGTCACCACAAAAGCAATGTTGGCCAAAGCACCGCCATTGGCCGGGGTGAAATCTTCCTGTGCCCCCAGCACCACATAGGTGCTGGGGTTGATGCGTTCGGCCTTGAGTTGATAGTCAAAGGCCATGAGCTCTGTCACCCAAATGCAGCAAAAAAACAGCAGGTATTTCATTGCAAGTAGGCGCCCACTTTATTGCCCTGATTGTCCTTGCCAACGAGCTGTAAAGCCTCGCTGGCGTAACGTTTGGGCAGGTCTAATGAATACACCGGATTTTCGCTCACTGGCTCAAAGCTTTCAATGCGGCTGACCCTGTTGTTCTTAGCATCCAGCAGGTTCAACTCTTCAATATACAAAGCCGGAAT
The DNA here is from genome assembly GCA_039796435.1 of Pseudomonadota bacterium. Classification (GTDB taxonomy): domain Bacteria; phylum Pseudomonadota; class Gammaproteobacteria; order Burkholderiales; family Casimicrobiaceae; genus JBDKJU01. Next base: position 3,562 of record JBDKJU010000259.1, read on the forward strand.
ACCGGGGGCAAGCCCGGTGTCCATGGGGTGGCTGACGCGAAAACGCACGCGCACCGCAGCATCAGAGGTCCGCCCTTCACTGAGCTCGGGCCCATTGCTCATGGGCATAAAGCGTCGGCTCTGCACCTTACCCAAATTGGCTTTCCACTCCGCCTGGGTGCCAAAACTCGGTGCCGTGCACCCTCCACCTGCCGCCTCTATGTAATGCACCCCGCTGTACCATTTGCCCTCGCTGGTTTTAACCACGGCGCGAATGGGCGTGCTCTGCTGCACTTTCAAGCGAAAACCCAAACTGGGCTCGGCTTCACCAGGGTAAAACACCAAGGCCTTAACGATGGGGTTGTAGTCGGCCAACACATGCACCTCCGCAATCTTGCCCAAGCCCACCACTTTGACGTGTACGGGCACATTGGTCGCATCTTCTGCAGCGGCGGGCGCAAGCA
>JBDKJU010000260.1:0-2528 GCA_039796435.1 Pseudomonadota bacterium
ACGGAGTCTGGGCAGATGAAAACACGACAGATGAAAACACGTTATGTGGGCAGTGTGTTGTTGCTGATTGCGCAGTTGATTCTGACCCCAATTTTTGGCACCTTGGTGCTCATGTCCGCTCCCTTGCCTGCTACTTGGCGTTTCTGGATTTGCGCCTGCTGGACACGTCTTATGGTGCTCATGGCGAAGTGGACTTGCGGCATACACTACCGCGTCGAAGGCGAGGAGCATGTGCCCAAGCGCCCCTACATTGTCGCCAGCAAACACAGCTCGACTTGGGAGACAGTGTTTCTGGCCACGTATTTTCAACCTGCCAGTTTTGTGGCCAAGCGCGAGTTGTTGTGGCTGCCTTTTTTTGGCTGGGGTTTTGCTTTGGGGTCACCCATCACCATCAACCGCAAGGCCGGAGCTCAGGCGATGGCGCAGATGGTGGCGCAAAGCGAAGACCGCATCAAGAAAGGCTTTGTGTTCGTGATCTTCCCCGAAGGCACCCGCATTGCAGCGCCTTTGGCAGGCAAGTACAAAACCGGCTGTGCCCGATTGGCCTTGGGCTTGGCCGAAGATGGACACCATATTCCCATCCTGCCGGTGGCGCACAATGCGGGTTATCTGTGGCCCAAAAAACCATTTTGGAAAAAATCAGGTTTGATTACGGTGCGTCTCATGCCGCCGATTTATCCGCAAGGTCATGACGCGTCCAGTTTGACCAGCGTGATTGAGAACACCATCGAAAATGCTCAACAAGATATTGGATCTCCTTAGCTTCAGCAAAGCGCCGAAGCAAGGAACCAAGTCCTTTAAAGCCCCCGAGGTGGCCGTGGCGCAAGAGCCACTGACGCGCCACATCGTCTTAGCCGGACAGGCTGTGCGCTACACCGTGGTGCGCTGTAAACGCCGCAGCATAGGCATGTTGGTGGACGTGGATGGCCTGCGGGTGCGGGCTCCCAAACGCGTGTCACTGCTCGACATTGAAGAGGCCTTGCAGGCGCGCGCCGAGTGGATCATCGAGCAAATTGCCCGTTGGGCTTTGTTGCGCGACACCGTGGCCAATGCCTTTGTGCCGGGAGGCAGTTTTCTGCTGCGTGGTCAGCGCGTCAAACTGCAAGTCACTTACTCTTTGTTTGCGTCTTTGACTCAGACAGAGAAACTTTGGCAAATCTGTTTCGCCCCCGAGGTCATTGCCGATGAGGCCGCTGTGGCCCGTGTGGTGTGCCTGCAATTGCAGGCACTGGCCGAACAGGAGCTGTTGCCACGCTGCGAGGCCTTGCTGCGTGAAGTGGGCAAGACTGCTCATGTCGTGCTCAATGACCCCAAGACACAGTGGGGCAGTTGCGTGCGTCGTCGGGCCGGAGTGTATGAGATTCGCCTGTCCTGGCGTTTGATGCAAGTGTCGCCGGCCTTGGCGTATTACGTCATTGCCCACGAAGTGGCGCATATTTTTGAGATGAACCACAGCCCACGCTTTTGGGCCGTGGTGGCGCAACTTGACCCGCACTACAAAAGACATCGTAAATTGATTTCGCCGTATTCGCCTTTGCTGGGGGCACGCTATTAGAGTTAGGCCCGAGTGGCGAGCGCAGACTTGGCAGAAATACCTGATATCAGGTAGTGACAGGCGGCTTGAATCAGGCTAACATCGACGTGAGTAAAAACAAGGAAAACCCATGTCTCTGCGTGTACTGGTGGTGGAAGATCATAGCGATCTGGCGCGTTCTTTTGCATATGCCATCAGCGCCTTACCGAGCCTGTCCTTGGTGGCCACGGTGCACACCGTTGCTGAGGCCAGACGCATGTTGCTGTCACATGCCGTAGACCTGTGCTTGGTGGACTTGGGATTGCCAGACGGTTCTGGCATGGACTTAATCAAGTTGGCGGCGGCGCAAGATCCTGAAATCAAGAGCTTGGTGGTCACCATGTTTGGTGATGAAACCACGGTGATCGAGTGCTTGGAAGCAGGAGCCTCTGGCTTCATTTTGAAAGAAGAGCTCACCTCCCCGATTACCCATGAAATCAGCAAACTTCTGAATGGGGGCTCGGCGTTGAGTCCGCAGATCGCTCGCATGTTGATCAAGCGTTTTCAGACCCGGCAGCTCTTGCCCGAGCAGGCGGGTGAGGCCCAGGACGCCGCCCCTTTGACAGAAACCGAGAAGGTAAGGTTGTCCAAGCGTGAGCAAGGGGTATTGCAACTGATTGCACGCGGTTATACCTATGCGGAAGTAGGGGCGTATTTGCACATTGCCGAAGACACGGTCAATGTGCATCTGCGCAACACCTATCGCAAACTCTCGGTGCACTCGAAGACCGAGGCGGTGTACGAAGCCAATCGCATGGGTTTGCTGAAAGACTGAGTGAAATGCAGCTGCCTTGGTTCTGTGCCTCTTTCGACGAACTCAGAGCCAACTCACGGCCAACTCAGCTTCAATGGGGTGGGGTTCACTTATTAAGCTTGGACAATAAATCGTCTGGGGTGCGCACAGATCTCACCTGGGCTTGAACACAAGGTATTCTGGGCAAAGTGAGGTTCGATG
>JBDKJU010000261.1:0-2696 GCA_039796435.1 Pseudomonadota bacterium
CGTGGTGCTGATCGTCGCCGCTGGCGTGGGCGCGCGCGCTGGCGGAGCATTGCCCAAGCAATACCAGAAAATCAAGGGGCGTAGCGTGCTGGAACACACCGTGCGCGCATTTTCAAACAACGCACGCCCCCAGCCCTGGCCCATACACATCGTGGTGTCTGCACAAGACGCGCACGCAGACAGTCTGCGTATTTCCGCCCACTTCCATAAAGTGGGGGGCAGCACCCGCGCCGAATCGGTGTACCAAGGTTGCCGCATCTTGCATGCCCTCTATCCACAAGACCCTTGGGTATTGGTGCATGACGCGGCACGTTGCAGCTTACCTAACACTGCCTTGCTGCGTCTTGAGCAATACCTCAAAGCATATGAACACCCGGCCCTGCTGGCCTTGCCAGTCAGTGACAGCCTGCACCGCCTGGACAATGACACACAGGGAAAGTCAGTCGCCGTGTCACGTGAACACCTGTGGGCGGCGCAAACACCACAGGCCGCAAAACTCTCGCAACTGCTCATGGCTTATCAGCAGCCGGAGGCCATGGCGTGCACCGATGAGTACTCGGCTTTGCAGGCAGTCGGCATCACCATGAGCATGGTGCAAGGCGATCGGCAAAACATCAAAATCACCTACCCGGAAGACTTTGCTTTTGTGGAGAAATTTCTATGACCTTGGCTGCATACCGCATCGGACAAGGCTTTGACGTGCACGCTCTGGTGGAAGGCCGACGCCTAATCATGGGTGGCGTGCACATTCCCCACCCCTTGGGTCTGCTCGGCCACTCTGATGCTGACGTGCTCATACATGCCCTGTGCGATGCACTCTTGGGGGCCTTGGCTTTGGGCGATATTGGCAAACACTTTCCTGATACTGACCCCCGCTACCGCGGTGCCGACAGCCGTCAGTTACTCAGGCATGTGGCCCAATTGGTGCGCGAGCAAGGCTACCACTTGGGCAATGCTGATTGCACCATCATCGCCCAAGCCCCGAAAATGGCGCCACACATTCCCCGTATGCGACAAAATTTGGCAGACGATCTGGGTGCGCTGGTGGAACAGATCAGCATCAAAGCCACCACCACGGAGCAGCTGGGTTTCACCGGACGCGGCGAAGGCATCGCTGCACAAGCCGTGGTTTTATTACAGCGATAGTCAAGCCACCAAACGATTGATCGACACAATGGGCAACATCACGGCCAGCACCAGTATCAGCACCAAGCCCCCCATCAAAACAATGAGTGCGGGCTCAATCAAACCGGTGAGCCAGTTAAGTTTATGTTGCACCCTGTCGCTTTGCCACTGCGCCGCTTTATTTAAGCTGGCCAATAGCTGACTGCTGTGCTCGCCACTGCGGATGAGCTCCAACTGCATGGGGTCGAACAGGGCAGTGCCCTGCAAAGCCTCAGTCAAGGTCACCCCTCTTTGTACCGCTTCTTCAGCCAACAGCAGGCTGTGTTCGTGCACTTCAAATGCCATCACCTGTCGCGCCGTGCGCATGGCGGGTAAGAGCACTGTGCCGCTGGCCTGCAACATGGCCAAGGTATCGAGGTAGCGCGAAGCGGCCAATTCTTGGGTGAGCTGACCAAGAATGGGCGTTGCCAGCACTAGGCGTTGCCAAAGACCGCGGCACTTTGGATGTCGGGCCAAAAACAAGAGACCCGCCACTGCCATCACTGCCAAGAAAACCAGCCAAGCCGCATGTGTGGCTATAAAAGCCGACAGGCTCATGAGTGTCTGGGTAAGCCAAGGCAATTGCTGCCGACCGCTTGAAAACGCCTGCACCACTTGCGGCATCACATAGGTCAACATGGCGATAATCACCAAAAAACTGACCCCTGCCACCAGCAAGGGATAAGACAACGCCAAGAGTAATTTCTGGCGGCGAATTTGCTCTTGTTCCAGATGATCTGCCAACTCGGTGAGCACGGTATCCAAGCGCGCGCTCTCCATGCCCGAACGCACCAAGCCCACATACACCTTGTCAAATAATTTGGGGTGCTTGGCCAAGGCATCAGCAAAAGCAGTGCCGCTGGCCACTTCACGGGCAAGCAATGGGGCAGCTGGGAAATCACGCTGATGCTCTGCCAGCACTTGCAGGGCCTTGGGCAGTGGCACATTGCTGTGCACAAAATTGGCCAACTGTCTGGTAAAGAGACTGACTGCCTGACGACCGCCTCTGGTCTTCACGGCCGCCACTGGCACCTCGTCTATGGCCAGCACAGTCAGCCCTTCGGCATTCAGGCTGCGCACCAACTCTATTTCACTGGTGCTGGTGAATTGCGCCTGACGGGTCTTGCCCAAGGCATTGATGGCACGATAACGGTAGACCGGCATCAGCTTTGCTGGCGAAGTTTGATTACTTCTGCCTCAGAGGTGAGCCCAGCATCTGCCAAGCGCTGTGCCTCAGAGATCAGAGACGGGGTGGTGAGTAAGGGAGTGTGTCCATGATGCACGGCGTCACTCTCGCTCGCCCCCAACAACAAGGCTTCATACACCGCTCTGCGGCCGTGGTAGCCACTGTCATGACAATGCCCACAGCCTTTGCCCATGCAATGGCTGCACCACAGACGCAACAAGCGCTGAGCCAAGACGGCGCGCAGGCTGGCAGCCAGCAGATACGGAGCCACGCCCATATCACGCAGGCGACTGACCGCACTCACCGCGTCATTGGTGTGCAAAGTGGCGAACACCAGATGGCCTGT